>NZ_JBYTAG010000145.1:0-509 GCF_058787995.1 Cupriavidus sp. FW305-27 | reverse complement strand
AGCTGCTCCAGGATGGCCGGATTCTCCAGCGTCGAGGTGTCCTGCGTGATCTCCTCGCCCTTGGCCAGCGACCGCAGCAGGCGCCGCATGATCTTGCCCGAGCGCGTCTTGGGCAGGTTGTCGCCAAAGCGGATGTCCTTGGGCTTGGCGATCGGGCCGATCTCCTTGCCGACCCAGTTGCGCAGCTCCGTCGCGATCTTGACGGCCTCTTCGCCAGTCGGACGCGAACGCTTGAGCACGACGAAGGCGCAGATGGCCTCGCCGGTCATGTCGTCGGGGCGGCCCACCACGGCGGCTTCAGCCACCAGCGGGTTGGACACCAGCGCGGACTCGATCTCCATCGTCCCCATGCGGTGGCCCGACACGTTCAGCACGTCGTCGATGCGGCCCATGATGGTGAAGTAGCCGGTGTCCTTGTCGCGGATCGAGCCGTCGCCGGCCAGGTAGAGCTTGCCGCCGAGCTCTTCGGGGAAGTAGCTCTTCCTGAAGCGCTCCGGATCGCCCCAGAT
>NZ_JBYTAG010000144.1:0-523 GCF_058787995.1 Cupriavidus sp. FW305-27 | reverse complement strand
GAACCGTGCTCTCCAGCTTCGTGTGGCCCAGCAGCAATTGCACTGCGCGAAGGTTCTTGGTTCTACGGTAGATGAGCGACGCCTTGGTCCGCCCCATGGTGTGGGTGCCGTACGCCGTGTCATCTAAGCCGATGGACTCGATCCAGCGATGTACGAGCCTGGCGTACTGACGTGTGGACAGGTGGGCCGAGGCGTGAATCCGACTCGGAAACAGAGCATCCGACGAGCGCAATCCGCGATGGGCGATCCATGCCTCAAGACTTGAGCGGGTCTGCTCCGTAATCTCGAACTGAACCGGTCTATGCGTCTTTTGCTGGATCACCATCGCGCGGATACTAACGCGGGTGCCCTGACAAACGTCTCGTACGCATAGCCTTGTGAGATCACACGCTCGAAGCTTGCTATCGATCGCAAGATTGAACAGTGCGAGCTCACGAAGATTCGACGACATCTGTAGCCTTGTACGAATCGCCCAGATCTCGCAGAGCTTCAGCGGCGGCTTTTGTCCGGTGACCTTACCCTT
>NZ_JBYTAG010000143.1:0-557 GCF_058787995.1 Cupriavidus sp. FW305-27 | reverse complement strand
GCGACAACGCTGGCGGCGGATGGAACCGTCGTGCACGCCGGCCGCATGGACCGGCTGGTAGTCGGCCCGCGCGCCGCGCAGGGGTCGGCATTGGCCGCGGATTTCCATGCGCTGGTGTCCAGGGCGGCCGGTACGCGTGAGCTATCGGGCGCCATCGGGCAGGAGCTGTGGAACAAGTGGGCCATGATTGCCGCCGGCGCAGTGATGACATGCCTGATGCGCGGGACCGTGGCGGACATCATGAAGACCCAGGATGGCCGTCGCCTGATGCTTGACGCGATTGCGGAGTGCCGCACGGTGGCGCAACTGTACGGCCATGCCATCCCTGAACCCGTTGTCGCTGCCATGCAGGCCCGACTGCTGGACGAAGCATCGACCTGGGCTGCCTCGATGATGCGGGATATAGCGCGGGGCGCCCCACGCATAGAAGCCGACGCCATCGTCGGCGATCTCATCAAGCGCGCAGCCGGGTACGGGCATGAGCTTCCGTTGAGCCGTGCGGCATATTGCCACCTGCAGGTCTATGAGCGCCAGCGCGCTGCGCACCAGACGGCTGG
>NZ_JBYTAG010000142.1:0-617 GCF_058787995.1 Cupriavidus sp. FW305-27 | reverse complement strand
GGGGTGACGGCGTACCTTTTGTATAATGGGTCAGCGACTTACATTCAGTGGCAAGCTTAACCGATTAGGGAAGGCGTAGCGAAAGCGAGTCCGAACAGGGCGTTGAGTCGCTGGGTGTAGACCCGAAACCAGATGATCTATCCATGGCCAGGTTGAAGGTGCGGTAACACGTACTGGAGGACCGAACCCACTAACGTTGAAAAGTTAGGGGATGAGCTGTGGATAGGGGTGAAAGGCTAAACAAATCTGGAAATAGCTGGTTCTCTCCGAAAACTATTTAGGTAGTGCCTCGTGTCTCACCTTCGGGGGTAGAGCACTGTCATGGTTGGGGGGTCTATTGCTGATTACCCCGCCATAGCAAACTCCGAATACCGAAGAGTGCAATCACGGGAGACAGACATCGGGTGCTAACGTCCGGTGTCAAGAGGGAAACAACCCAGACCGCCAGCTAAGGTCCCCAAATATAGCTAAGTGGGAAACGAAGTGGGAAGGCTAAAACAGTCAGGAGGTTGGCTTAGAAGCAGCCACCCTTTAAAGAAAGCGTAATAGCTCACTGATCGAGTCGTCCTGCGCGGAAGATGTAACGGGGCTAAGCTATATACCGAAGCTGCGGACGC
>NZ_JBYTAG010000141.1:0-663 GCF_058787995.1 Cupriavidus sp. FW305-27 | reverse complement strand
CTTGATCAGCGAGCGGATCGCGGTCGGCGCGGTGTAGAAGATGCTGACCTTGTGGCGCGCGATCATGTCCCAGAAGCGGCCGGCGTTGGGGTAGGTCGGCACGCCTTCGAACACCACCTGGGTGGCGCCCGCGGCCAGCGGGCCGTAGGCAATATAGGTGTGGCCGGTGACCCAGCCGATGTCCGCGGTACACCAGAACAGGTCGTCGGGCTTGATGTCGAAGGTCCACTTCATTGTCATCAGCGCCCACAGCAGGTAGCCACCGGTGCTGTGCTGCACGCCCTTGGGCTTGCCGGTGGAGCCGGAGGTGTAGAGCACGAACAGCGGGTGCTCGGCGCTCACCGGCTCGGCTTCGCAGGTCTCCGGCTGGCCGGCGCTGACATCTTCCATCCAGCGGTCGCGGCCTTCGGTCCAGGCAACCTTGCCGCCGGTGCGGCGGTAGACGATCACGTTCCTGACGGCCTCGCAGCCGCCCAGCGCCAGCGCGTCATCGGCGATGGCCTTGAGCGGCAGCGCCTTGCCGCCGCGCATCTGCTCGTCGGCGGTGATCAGCGCCACCGCGCCCACGTCCACCAGCCGCTCCTGCAGCGACTTGGCCGAGAAGCCGCCGAACACCACCGAGTGCGTGGCGCCCAGGCGTGCGCAGGCCTGCATCGCGACCAC
>NZ_JBYTAG010000140.1:0-664 GCF_058787995.1 Cupriavidus sp. FW305-27 | reverse complement strand
GCGATGCATGCAAGAGATGTCGTGCTGTGCCAGCCGGTGCGCACCGCCATTGGCGCCTACAACGGCTCACTGAAGGCCGTTCCGGCGGTTGATCTCGGCGCCGCAGCGATACGGGCAACCGTGGCACGGGCGGGAATCGATCCAGGCGAGGTCGGCAGCGTGGTGTTCGGAAATGTGATCCAGGCCGGCAACCGCATGAACCCGGCCCGGCAGGCTGCCATTGGGGCAGGGCTGCCGGTTTCGGTTCCGGCGATGACCGTCAACCGCGTTTGCGGCTCGGGGGCCCAGGCCATCGCCACGGCAGCGGACGAGGTACGGCTCGGCTATGTAGATATCGCCATCGCCGGCGGCATGGAAAACATGGATCGCGCGCCATACCTGATGCCGTCCGGCCGCTGGGGTCAACGCATGGGCGATTCCGTCCTGTACGACAGCATGCTGCACGACGGCCTGTTTGACGCCTTCTCCGGTGAGCACTCCGGATGGCATACCGAGGACCTTGTCGCCCGCTACGCGCTGACCCGCGAGGCCCAGGACCGCTGGGCCGAGCGTTCGCAGCGGAATTTCGCGCTGGCGCAGGCGAACGGGCGATTCACCGGCCAGATTGCCGGGGTGGCGACCAAAGGGAAGGGCGGTACGGCCATGTTCGAAGTGGACGAAGCCA
>NZ_JBYTAG010000139.1:0-775 GCF_058787995.1 Cupriavidus sp. FW305-27 | reverse complement strand
GTTTCCATTTGGCATTGCCAAGCGATCGCAAGATCGGCTGTTCTTTAAAAATATGGGATGTAGTAAAGGTGTCGCGCGAGCGTTGATGAGACGCTGCAGTACAAGACGCGATACCGGGTTGTGATTGTATCAACCAAAATGTATTTAAGTGATCGAAAGATGACTTGGAATACGGCACAAATGCGAGAACTCATCCTGTAGCGAGGTTTCGAGCAATCGAGACACACTCGTTATAGGGTCAAGCGAACAAGTGCATGTGGTGGATGCCTTGGCGATCACAGGCGATGAAGGACGCGGTAGCCTGCGAAAAGCTTCGGGGAGCTGGCAAACAAGCTTTGATCCGGAGATGTCCGAATGGGGAAACCCGGCCCGAATGGGTCATCCCACACTGAATCCATAGGTGTGGGAAGCGAACGCGGCGAACTGAAACATCTAAGTAGCTGCAGGAACAGAAATCAACCGAGATTCCCAAAGTAGTGGCGAACGAAATGGGAAGAGCCTTGTACTCTTTAGCAGTGGTGTTAGCAGAACGGGATGGAAAGCCCGGCCCTAGCAGGTGATAGCCCTGTATGCGAAAACACGATTGTGGAACTAGGTGTACGACAAGTAGGGCGGGACACGTGAAATCCTGTCTGAAGATGGGGGGACCATCCTCCAAGGCTAAATACTCGTGATCGACCGATAGTGAACCAGTACCGTGAGGGAAAGGCGAAAAGAACCCCGGGAGGGGAGTGAAATAGATCCTGAAACCGCATGCATACAAACAGTCGGAGCC
>NZ_JBYTAG010000138.1:0-951 GCF_058787995.1 Cupriavidus sp. FW305-27 | reverse complement strand
ATGTTCTTCACATAGTCAGCGTGGCCCGGGCAGTCAACGTGCGCGTAGTGGCGGTTGGCCGTTTCGTACTCGACGTGGGCGGTATTGATGGTAATACCGCGTGCCTTTTCTTCCGGCGCTGCGTCGATTTCGTCGTACTTCTTGGCGGCACCGCCGAACTTGGCTGCCAGCACCGTGGCAATCGCTGCGGTCAGCGTGGTCTTGCCATGGTCAACGTGACCAATCGTACCAACGTTCACGTGCGGCTTGGTCCGCTCGAACTTTTCCTTTGCCATTTCGCGACTCCTGTCTCGGTAGCGATATTGCCAGTGCGTGGTATTTGGTGCCCATGGGCAGGATCGAACTGCCGACCTCTCCCTTACCAAGGGAGTGCTCTACCACTGAGCCACATGGGCGAAACTTGACGTACTACTCTGACAGCAACCGCGCGACTGGAGCGGGTGAAGGGAATCGAACCCTCGTCGTAAGCTTGGAAGGCTTCTGCTCTACCATTGAGCTACACCCGCCCGGTTCTTTCCTGCTTCTTCACCGGCACTGCCGGCTGCTGTCTTGCATTCTGGTGGAGAGGGCTGGATTCGAACCAGCGTAGGCGTAAGCCAACAGATTTACAGTCTGCCCCCTTTAGCCACTCGGGCACCTCTCCGCAGAGAACTATCGATTATAGGGCTTCTCACCTTGCCTGTCAAGCACTTTCCGTTGCGGATGTTGTACTTGACCAGACCAGGGAAGGCGTTCCAGCATGGCGCTTGAACCGCCTGATCGCTCCCACAAGCGCAGTTTAGATTTCTGCGTTCTCACCCTATAGGGGCTTTCCAGCGTCGCTCCTGGAGGCTCTGAGGCCGCCTGGCAGGCCCCGCGAGGCCGCTCGCCACCACGAGCCGGAAAAGACAAAACCCCTCGCAGCACACGCTGTCGAGGGGTTTTGGGAATAAGAGCCTGGCGATGACCTAC
>NZ_JBYTAG010000137.1:0-994 GCF_058787995.1 Cupriavidus sp. FW305-27 | reverse complement strand
CTTAGTCGAGGATCTTTGCCACGACGCCGGCGCCGACGGTACGGCCACCTTCGCGGATAGCGAAGCGCAGGCCTTCTTCCATGGCGATCGGGGCGATCAGCTTGACGGTGATCGACACGTTGTCACCCGGCATGACCATTTCCTTGTCCTTCGGCAGCTCGATCGAGCCGGTCACGTCGGTGGTACGGAAGTAGAACTGCGGGCGGTAGTTGTTGAAGAACGGGGTGTGACGGCCGCCTTCGTCCTTCGACAGGATGTACACCTCGCCGGTGAAGTGGGTGTGCGGCTTGATCGAACCCGGCTTGCACAGCACCTGGCCGCGCTCGACGTCTTCACGCTTGGTGCCGCGCAGCAGCAGGCCAACGTTGTCGCCGGCTTGACCCTGGTCCAGCAGCTTGCGGAACATTTCCACGCCGGTGCAGGTGGTCTTCACCGTCGGCTTGATACCGACGATTTCGATTTCCTCACCGACCTTCACCACGCCGCGCTCGATACGGCCGGTCACCACGGTGCCGCGACCCGAGATCGAGAACACGTCTTCCACAGGCATCAGGAAGGTACCGTCAACGGCACGCTCCGGCGTCGGGATGTAGGTGTCCAGCGCGTCGGCCAGGTTCATGATGGCCACTTCGCCCAGCTCGCCCTTGTCGCCTTCCAGCGCCAGCTTGGCCGAACCCTTGATGATCGGGGTGTCGTCGCCGGGGAACTCGTACTTCGACAGCAGCTCGCGAACTTCCATCTCGACCAGCTCGAGCAGTTCAGCGTCGTCCACCATGTCGCACTTGTTCAGGAACACGATGATGTACGGCACGCCAACCTGGCGGGCCAGCAGGATGTGCTCACGCGTTTGCGGCATCGGGCCGTCAGCAGCCGAGCAAACCAGGATCGCGCCGTCCATCTGGGCGGCACCCGTGATCATGTTCTTCACATAGTCAGCGTGGCCCGGGCAGTCAACGTGCGCGTAGTGGCGGTTGGCCGTTTCGTACTCGACGTG
>NZ_JBYTAG010000136.1:0-1212 GCF_058787995.1 Cupriavidus sp. FW305-27 | reverse complement strand
CGCCAAGTTCGCTACGCACGGCCAGGCCAACCCGTTCCAGCGCCCGCGCGCGGCCGGGCCGCAACATGAAGGTGACATCCGCGCCTGCCTCGATCAGGCGCGCGCCATAGTAGCCGCCCATGCCCCCGGCACCGAGTACAAGAATCTTCATGACGCCTCTGCCTGCGCGGCGGCTGCGGGGCGGCACTGGACGATCAGGTTGCCGGTGAAAACCTGCACTGGCTCGTCGGCCTGGTTGAAGGTTGTGGTACGCACCTTCACCACGCCCTGGTCGGGGCGCGATTTCGAAATCCGCACTTCAAGTATCTCGCTCTCGATATGCAGTTCATCGCCAGGGCGAACCGGCCTTGGCCAGCGCAGCTCCTCGAAGCCCGCGCCGACGATGCCGCCCGCGGGCCGGAATTCGCCGTCGACCAGCAGGCGCATCGTCAGCGCAGCGGTATGCCAACCGCTCGCAGCCAGTCCACGAAATAGTGTGTCGCGGGCGGCGGCTTCATCGAGATGGAAGGGCTGCGGGTCGAACTCGGCAGCAAAGGCCTTGATCCGTTCAGGCGCGACGGTCAGCCGCCCCGAACCGTATCGTTGGCCCGCCGCGAGATCCTCGATGTATTGAATGTTCATTTTCTCCTCCAGATGGTTTGTGCTGAACTTTGCATCAATGCATGCCCGCTACGAGAACAGACGGATCAGGCCAGCGTCTCGAGCGCCAGCGCAATCCCTTGTCCGCCGCCGATGCACAGCGTGACGATGCCGCGCCGTATGCCGTCGGCGCGCATGGCATGCAGCAGCCGCGTCGTCAGCACCGCGCCGGTCGCACCGATCGGATGGCCGTGGGCAATGGCGCCACCGTCGACGTTGATGATGTCGTGCGGCAATCCGAGCTCCACCGCGACAGCCAGCGGCACCGCGGCAAATGCTTCATTGATCTCGATGCGTTCAATGTCGCCCAGCTCCCAGCCGGCGCGTTGCAGCGCCTGCCGCACCGCCGGGACCGGGCCCAGCCCGAACATGCCGGGCTCCACGGCCCCGACACCGTAAGCGGCCAATCGTCCCAACGGCTGCAGCCCCCTGGCTTCAGCCAGCGCACGTTCGGCAATGATCATGGCCGCTGCGCCGCTGTTGAGCCCGGGCGCATTGCCGGCGGTAATCGTGCCGTCCGGGCGAAACGCCGGCTTGAGCCGGCCGAGCGTATCGAGGCTGGTATCAGGGCGG
>NZ_JBYTAG010000135.1:0-1261 GCF_058787995.1 Cupriavidus sp. FW305-27 | reverse complement strand
TCCATGCTCGACGCCGTCTGCTCCAGGGCTGCCGCCTGCTGCTCGGTGCGTTGCGACAAGTCGTTGTTGCCCGCGGCGATTTCACGCGAGGCGCTGCCGATGGATTCGGCCGACACCTTGAAATCGCGCACCATGCGCGACAGCTGCTGCTGCATCTGCTGCATCGCATAGACCAGGCTGCCCTTGTCGCCTGCGCGCGTGGCCACCGGTGCGGAGAAGTCGCCTTCGGCAATGCGCGCGGCAATCGCGGCGGCATAGCCCGGCTCGCCGCCCAGCTGGCGCGACAGCGCCCGCGCCAGCAGCACGCCCAGCAGCACCGACAACGCCACGCCGCCCAGCACCAGGCCCAGCATCCACAGGCGCGTCGCGTCGTAAACGCTGCGCGCTTCTTCCATGTTGTTGCGGGCGCGGTCGTCGCGGCGCTTGACCATCTGGAACATCACCGCTTCCAGCGCATGGCTGTCCTTGAGCAGCTCGGCGCTCTCGGAGAACACCTGGCTTTCAAACTGCGAGGTATCCAGCGGCTGCTTGCTGATCAGTTCGACGTACTTCTCCATGCGCGCGCGGAACGCCGGCGACAGCTCCTGGTACTGCTTGACCAGTGCCTTGCCCTCGGCCTTCTCGAAAGCGCCAGCGACCTGGCGGATGCGCTCGTCCATGGCGCCGAGCGACTTCACGATCTGCTCCTTCTCGGCCGCCCGCTCGCCCATGGTCGATGCCGACAGCAGCCCGATCTGCGCGCGGCTGGCATAGACCAGGTTGATATTGGCGTCCTGCACGGCCTTCAGCGCCTGCAGGTCGCCGTTGTAGATCTTGCCGGTCCAGTCGGCCATGCGCCCCATGTTGACCACACCCAGCAGCCCCATCACGGCGCCGATCACGGCAACGACCAGGAATCCGGCAACCAGCCTGGTCGTGACGCGCAATTGATTGAACCAATGCATAGCAACTCCCCCTTGTAACTGAAGCCTCGGGCGCGGCGTGCCGCACCCGTTTTGTACGCATGCAGGCCGGTGCTCCGCGCCTGCCTCGTCTTTGATTCGGACTAGGCCTGTGCCAGTGACTGGGCCGCATCGGCACGCGCATGGGCCGGCAGGCGCTGCGGACGCACCTCGGCCTGCATGCTGACGCGGAACGTGGCGATGGCGTCGCGCAGGTGCATGGCCTGCTCTTCGAGCGAGCCGGCGGCGGCGGCGGCTTCTTCCACCAGCGCCGCGTTCTGCTGCGTGCCCTCGTCCATCTGCGCCACGGCCTGGTTGAC
>NZ_JBYTAG010000133.1:0-1449 GCF_058787995.1 Cupriavidus sp. FW305-27 | reverse complement strand
TGAACTGACCCCGTAAAGTTGGACGGGTAAGTTAGGCCGCCAAGGGCTGAGTCCTGTATTGCACGGGGCTCAGCCCTTTTAGTTTGAGCTTGATGCGGTCGTGATTGTAGTACCGGATGTATTCGGCTATGCCTTTGCGCAGTTGGTCGATATCGGAGAAGCGCTCAAGCCGGAAGCACTCTGACTTGAGCGTGCCGAAGAAGCTTTCCATGGCCGCGTTGTCCAGGCAATTGCCCTTGCGAGACATGCTCTGATGCAGGCCTCGTGCGGCCAGTTTGTGGCGGTACGCCGCCATTTGGTAGGCCCAGCCCTGATCCGAGTGCAGCAAAGGGGATTCCTCTGGCCGCAGTCTTCGCAATGCCTTGTCGAGCATCTTCTGGATCAGTGCGAAGTCAGGTCGTTCGCTGGTTTGCCAAGCGATGATCTCCCCGTTGTATAGGTCCAGGACGGGCGAGAGATACAGCTTCTTGCCACCTACGTTGAACTCGGTCACGTCCGTCACCCACTTCTCGTTCGGTTTGCTCGCCTCGAACTGGCGCTGAAGCAGATTGGGGGCGACTCGCCCCACCTGACCTCGGTACGAGCGGTACTTCTTGGGCCGCACGAGCGACTTCAACCGCAACGCCGACATCAGCCGTTGCACGGTCTTGTGATTGATCAACGTCCCCGTCTGACGCAGCGTCGCCGTAATCCGGCGGTAGCCATATCGGCCCTTGTGCTCGGCATACACACGTTGGATGCGCTCCTTGAGTTCCTCGTGACGATCTCCGGCCTTGCTTGCCGTGAGCTGGTAGTAGAACGTGCTGCGCGCCAGAGCGGCGATCTTGAGCAGGATTGGCAGCGGGTGGTGCTCGCGCAAAGCGTTCACGACTTGCGCTTTTTCTTTAGCGCCGCTTGCTCCTTGGCCCGGAGCAGGGCATCCAACTTTTTTAGATACGCCACCTCCGCGCGCAGATACTCGTTTTCCTTGAGCAGATCTTCACGGGAACGTCCGTCTTGGGGCGGCTCGGGAGTGGGTTGGGCAGGCTGTTTGGACTCGGACATGTTGGGTGGCCGGCCTTTGCGGCGCGGCATGAGGGCTTCGAAACCGCCCTCATGATACTGGCGCTCCCAACGGCTGACTCCGCGGGTATCGCGCAAGTCGAAGAGGGAACTTGTCTGAGCGTAGGACAACTCGTGGCGCCACATATGCTGCAGCACCGTCAGCTTGAACTCGGCGCCAAACGCCTCACGCTTCTTGCGTAGCCCGGCCTCTCCATGGTGCTGCCACGCACCAATCCAGCGTCGCACGATCGAATGACCAATCCCATGCTTCTGACTCAGCGCACGGATCCCAATCCCCCCAGACAAATATTCCTGAACTACCTTGCGCTTGAACGCCTCGTCGTACTTCGTCATGAAAAACACCCCAAAGATTGGATCAACGTCCAACTTTTGGGGTGCAGTTCA
>NZ_JBYTAG010000132.1:0-1944 GCF_058787995.1 Cupriavidus sp. FW305-27 | reverse complement strand
GGAATAAGAGCCTGGCGATGACCTACTTTCACACGGGAATCCGCACTATCATCGGCGCGGAGCTGTTTCACGGACCTGTTCGGGATGGGAAGGGGTGGTTCCAGCTCGCTATGGTCACCAGGCATGAGGGGTTGCAGCGCTGAGGTTGAGGTCAACGCTGCGAATAGGGATGTAGTTGGGGTTGTGCGTATCTGGCACAAGGCGATCGACTCACCAGGCAAAACACACTGGTTATAGGATCAAGCCTTACGGGCAATTAGTACTGGTTAGCTTAACGCATTACTGCGCTTCCACACCCAGCCTATCAACGTCCTGGTCTCGAACGACCCTTCAAGGCGGTCAAGCCGCCAGGGAATCCTCATCTTCAGGCGAGTTTCCCGCTTAGATGCTTTCAGCGGTTATCTCTTCCGTACATAGCTACCCTGCGATGCCTCTGGCGAGACAACAGGTACACCAGCGGTACGTCCACTCCGGTCCTCTCGTACTAGGAGCAGCCCCCGTCAAGATTCCAACGCCCACGGCAGATAGGGACCAAACTGTCTCACGACGTTTTAAACCCAGCTCACGTACCTCTTTAAATGGCGAACAGCCATACCCTTGGGACCGGCTACAGCCCCAGGATGAGATGAGCCGACATCGAGGTGCCAAACACCGCCGTCGATATGAACTCTTGGGCGGTATCAGCCTGTTATCCCCAGAGTACCTTTTATCCGTTGAGCGATGGCCCTTCCATTCAGAACCACCGGATCACTATGTCCTGCTTTCGCACCTGCTCGACTTGTCGGTCTCGCAGTTAAGCACGCTTTTGCCATTGCACTTTAGGTACGATGTCCGACCGTACCAAGCGTACCTTCGAACTCCTCCGTTACACTTTGGGAGGAGACCGCCCCAGTCAAACTGCCTACCATGCACTGTCCCCGACCCGGATTCACGGGTCAAGGTTAGAACCTCAAACAAACCAGGGTGGTATTTCAAGGACGGCTCCACGTGAACTAGCGTCCACGCTTCAAAGCCTCCCACCTATCCTACACAGATCGGTTCAAAGTCCAATGCAAAGCTACAGTAAAGGTTCATGGGGTCTTTCCGTCTAGCCGCGGGGAGATTGCATCATCACAAACACTTCAACTTCGCTGAGTCTCGGGAGGAGACAGTGTGGCCATCGTTACGCCATTCGTGCAGGTCGGAACTTACCCGACAAGGAATTTCGCTACCTTAGGACCGTTATAGTTACGGCCGCCGTTTACCGGGACTTCAATCAAGAGCTTGCACCCCATCATTTAATCTTCCGGCACCGGGCAGGCGTCACACCCTATACGTCCACTTTCGTGTTTGCAGAGTGCTGTGTTTTTATTAAACAGTCGCAGCCACCATTTTATTGCAACCCCTTCACCCTTCTGGCGCAGGCCAGTCAAGCTACCAGGGCGTACCTTATCCCGAAGTTACGGTACCAATTTGCCGAGTTCCTTCTCCCGAGTTCTCTCAAGCGCCTTAGAATACTCATCTCGCCCACCTGTGTCGGTTTGCGGTACGGTCTCGTATGACTGAAGCTTAGAGGCTTTTCTTGGAACCACTTCCAATTGCTTCGCAGCACTAGGCCGCTCGCCCCACATCCTTGAATCCCGCGCCCGGATTTGCCTGAGCGCCTTCTCCAATGCAGGGACCGGGACTTCCAACACCCGGACAACCTTCCGCGATCCGTCCCCCCATCGCATCATACGACGGTGCAGGAATATTAACCTGCTTCCCATCAGCTACGCATCTCTGCCTCGCCTTAGGGGCCGACTCACCCTACGCCGATGAACGTTGCGTAGGAAACCTTGGGCTTACGGCGAGGGGGCCTTTCACCCCCTTTATCGCTACTCATGTCAGCATTCGCACTTCTGATACCTCCAGCATCCTTTACAAGACACCTTCACAGGCTTACAGAACGCTCTCCTACCACGC
>NZ_JBYTAG010000131.1:0-2584 GCF_058787995.1 Cupriavidus sp. FW305-27 | reverse complement strand
CCCCTGCCGGCGCCCGCACCGGCCGAAGCGCTCGAGCTGGTCCCGCCGCCCGCCCAGACCGCTGAAGCGAAGCTGGGCTGGATGCATCGGCTGCGTACCGGGCTGTCCAAGACCAGCCGCAACATCGGCACGCTGTTCGTCGGCGTCAAGGTCGACGAGGCCCTGTTCGAAGAACTGGAAACCGCGCTGCTGATGGCAGATGCCGGCGTGGAAGCCACCGAGTACCTGCTGGGCGAGTTGCGCAAGCGCGTCAAGGCCGAGCGCATCGAGACCGCCGAAGGCGTCAAGGCGGCGCTGCGCGAGCTGCTGACGCAGCTGCTGCGCCCGCTGGAAAAAACCATGGCGCTGGGCCGCGAGCAGCCGCTGGTGATGATGATCGCGGGCGTCAACGGCGCCGGCAAGACCACCAGCATCGGCAAGCTGTGCAAGCACTTCCAGCGCTATGACCAGAAGGTGCTGCTGGCCGCCGGCGATACCTTCCGCGCCGCCGCGCGCGAGCAACTGACGATCTGGGGCGAACGCAACAACGTCACCGTGGTGGCGCAGGAAAGCGGCGACCCGGCGGCGGTGATCTTCGACGCCGTCAATGCGGCCAAGGCGCGCGGCATCGACATCGTCATGGCCGACACCGCCGGCCGCCTGCCGACGCAGCTGCACCTGATGGAAGAGCTCAAGAAGGTCAAGCGCGTGATCAGCAAGGCCATGCCGAGCGCGCCGCACGAGGTGCTGCTGGTGATCGACGCCAACACCGGCCAGAACGCCCTGCAGCAAACCCGCGCCTTCGACGACGCGCTGGGCCTGACCGGCCTGATCGTGACCAAGCTCGACGGCACCGCCAAGGGCGGCATCCTGGCGGCTATCGCGCGCCAGCGCCCGGTGCCGGTTTATTTCATTGGCGTGGGCGAGAAGGTGGAGGACCTGCAGCCGTTCAAGGCGGATGAGTTCGCCGAAGCGCTGCTGGGGTAAGGCCCGGTTGCGAACGCTTATTCCGCGTCAGGCTGCGCCTTCGGCTCCGCCTTCTGGAAAGCAGGCAGCTCCATGCAGGTTTCATAGATCCTGGCGATCGCCGGGTAGCGGGCCAGGTCGATATTGAAGCGCTGCGCGTTGAATACCTGCGGCACCAGGCAGATATCGGCCAGCGTGGGCGTATCGCCAAAGCAGAAGCGCCCGGCCTTGCCGCCGCGCTCCAGGTTGGCCTGCAGCGACGCAAAGCCCAGCTCGATCCAGTGGTGGTACCACGCGTCCTTGACCTCGTCGGTCACGCCCACGGTGTGCTTCAGGTACTTCAGCACGCGCAGGTTGTTCAGCGGGTGGATCTCGCACGCGATCTCCTGGGCCAGTCCGCGCACATAGGCGCGGTCCAGCGCCGTGCCGGGCAGCAGCGTCGGCTCGGGATGGACCTCGTCCAGGTATTCGACGATGGCCAGCGATTGCTGCAGCACGTGCTCGCCGTCGGCGAGCGCCGGCACCAGTCCGTCGGGATTCACGGCGCGGAATTCCGGCTTGAGCTGCTGGCCGCCTTCTTTCAGCAGGTGCACCGGCACATAGTCATAGGCCAGCCCCTTGAGTTCCAGCGCAATGCGCACGCGGAATGAGGCCGAACTGCGGAAATAGCTGTAAAGCTTTAGCATCGGATCAGACTACCTTGATGGTGAGATCGCCCACGCCGCCGACGTGGCACTGCATGACATCGCCCTTGACCACCGGGCCCACGCCTTCGGGCGTGCCGCTGAAGATCAGGTCGCCCGGCTGCAGCTCGAACAGCTTCGACAGGTACGACACCATCTCCGGCACCGACCAGATCAGGTCGGACAGGTCGCCGCGCTGCTTCTCCACGCCGTTGACCGCCAGCGTCACTGCGCCCTTCTGCGGATGGCCGATGGCCGAGACCGGCACGATCGGGCCGATCGGCGCGGACTGGTCGAAGGCCTTGCCGGTCTCCCAGGGGCGGCCGGTCTTCTTCGATTCGTTCTGCAGGTCGCGGCGGGTCATGTCCAGGCCCACGGCGTAGCCGAACACGTGGCCGGCTGCCTGGTCGACCGGGATGTCGCGGCCGCCCTTGCCGATCGCCACCACCAGCTCCACTTCATAGTGGCAGTTGCTGGTGCCCGGCGGGTACGGGAAGGCGCCTTCGGTGCCGTCGGCGACGTAGCTGACCGCGTCGGACGGCTTGCAGAAGAAGAACGGCGGCTCGCGGTCGGGGTCCGAGCCCATTTCACGGGCGTGGGCAGCATAGTTGCGGCCGACGCAGTACACGCGCCGTACCGGGAAACTAGCATTGCTGCCGCGCACCGGCACGCCAACGGGCGCGGCCGGAGCGAACACGAATTCGGTCATGCATCTCTCCAGATTGTTCTGATCGGTGCTGCGGCGCGGGTGGGCAGGGTTGCAGGAAGCAGCCATGCGCGGCGTCGCCAGCAGACGCGCCCGGCGCAGCAGGGCAACAGGATACACCGCGAGAGTTGGCTCTGCGTACGACCGCATACAATGAATCCAGGCATCCTCGCAGCGCCAGCGCACCGAACTGGCGCAGGTGCCGGATACTTACCCGGCGCGAATCTTGCATGGCGCACTGCAACAGAGC
>NZ_JBYTAG010000130.1:0-4278 GCF_058787995.1 Cupriavidus sp. FW305-27 | reverse complement strand
CCCCGGCCCCATGCCCGGACCCATGCCCGGACCCATGCCCATGCCCGGGCCCATGCCTTGGTCGTTGGCCATCGTCTGCATCATTTCCTGCATGAACGCCATGTGACTACCCGCCATGTCTTGGCACATCTGCATTTGATTTGACGGGGCGTTTCCCTTGGCGACTCTCTTGCCAGGAGCCATACGAGCAGGGCCGCCCATTTTCATCATGTCCTTTTGCATGATGGCCATTGCATCTTGCATGACCTGATGGCGTTCAGCCAAGAGGGCCTGACGCTCCTCCGGCGTTTTGGCACGCGAAAGCCGCTCTCTGATGGCACGCAGGTGGGCAACCTGGGCGTCCAGCTTTGCATCGCTGGAAACTCCGGGAGTTACGACCGGAGCCTTATCTTGCCGCTTTTCAGGATGGTGCTGCTCATGCTCAATGCCGGTAGCCGGCGACGCCGGGAAAGCTGCTGGCGCCCACGCTAGCACGGCGGCCGCAGTGATAAGGGTAGAGAGGCGATGGTTGGTGGACATGGGAGATCCTCCTATGAAAACATGATGGTTCCTAGTCCAAGGTATGCGGCGGTCAGGGATTTGAGTTGATTGGGATCAACGAAGCGATGGGTGTACCGGGTGTTCAGTCCCATCGATGTGCTGGTCTGCGCAGGAGCAATCTGCGCAGACCATTTTGCGGATGCCCTCAGCAGCAATGCTCCGGTTGCCAGGAAACGGTCTGGCCAGGAACAAATCCGGCGGCGGAATACCTGGAAATCGACTATGAGGGCAGCAAGTCAGCGGGAACCGTATAAAGCGCCACTTCGCCCGTCGGCGCCAGCCCTGCGGCGCATTGTTTGTTCCTCTGCCACGCCTCTATCCAACTGCACTTCGCTGCCAGTGCCGGCGTGCTTACGCCCGTTGCATGCTTGATTTGGCGCGCTCCGCGACGTCGAACACGAGCATGCCAGCCACCATTGCTGCCACAAAGCCAATGGCCTTCGGATAGCCAGCGCCCAGGGCAACCAGCGCGGGACCAGGGCAGAAGCCGGCCAGACCCCAGCCGACGCCGAAGGCGGCGCTGCCCAGTACCAGCCGCAGCGTTACGGCCGTGCTGGCCGGCAGTTGCACAGGCAGCCCCAGGAAGGAGCGTTTGCGGTGTTTGGCGATGAGGAAGGCGAGCGAGCCAATGGCAATGGCACCGGCCATCACAAAAGCGAGGGACGGGTCCCAGGTTCCTGCAAGGTCAAGAAAGCCCAGCACCTTGGCCGGGTTGGCCATGCCGGAGACCATCAGGCCAATGCCAAATAGCAGGCCTGCGACGAGTGCAGTCATGGCGGTCATATCAGCCTCCAATCAGGTGCCGTTGCACGAAGACAGTCAGGAATCCCGCCACCATGAAGGTGAGGGTGGCGACCAGCGAGCGGATGGAGCCGCGCGAGATGCCGCACACGCCATGGCCGCTGGTGCAGCCGCTGGCGTAGCGGGTGCCAAGGCCGACCAGGAAGCCGGCGGCCAGGATTTCGCCCCAGCTTGCCTGGATATCCGCAATGGCGGGCTTGCCGAGCAGGCTCGCAATCACAGGAGCGCCAACCAGGCCAGCGAGGAAGGTCAGGCGCCAGGCCATGTCCTTTCGAGGCAGGCTAAGCAGGCCGCCGAAGATGCCGCTGATGCCGGCAATGCGGCCGTTGAACAGCAGCAGCACAGCGGCCGCCGCACCGATGATGAGCCCGCCGACCAGTGACAGGCCGGGCGTGAAGTTAGCGAGGTCAATCAGCATGTCGCCTCCTGATCGGGGTTGGCACAGAACTGTTCATAAAGGACCGCCATGACGGCAAGCGCCTGGGGGCTCGCCACCGAATAGAAGATGTTCTTGCCGTCACGGCGCGTGGCCACCAGGCTGTTCTCGCGCAGCACACCGAGCTGTTGAGACAGCGTCGGCTGCCGGATGCCGAGCTGTTCCTCCAGCTCACCGACAGACAGCTCGCCTTGGGACAGGCGGCACATCAGCAGCAGGCGGTCCGGATTGGCAAGCACCTTGAGCAGGGTACAGGCCTGCGCCGCAGCAGCTTGCATGCTGGCGAGGTCGATGGCGGCGTGGGGCTGGTCCATAGGTCGTTTACATTTTGCTTGTTAATATTATATTGAAAAATAGAATGTATGTGAATAGAATGTACTGCATCCAAGGAGGCGAGCATGCACCCGACTATCCAGCCGTTCTTCGACCCTGCGACCTGGACTGTGACGTACGTGGTCTTTCAGGAGGGGCGCCCCGAGTGCGCCATCATCGACTCGGTGCTGGACTACGACCCCAAGGCGGGTCGGACATCGACGGCAAGTGCTGATAAGGTTGTTGCGTTTGTGCGCGCGCATGGACTGAGAGTCGAGTGGATTCTCGAGACGCACGCGCATGCCGACCACCTGTCTGCCGCGCCGTACCTGAAGCGACACCTGGGTGGCCAGACAGCAATAGGCCAGAACATCCGCAACGTACAGGGGGTCTTCAAGACGCTCTTTAACCTGGAGCCTGAGTTTCGGCTCGACGGGTCGCAGTTCGACCACCTGTTTGACGACGGAGCGACGTTTGCCATCGGCGGCCTGACCGGCAGGGCGATTCATGTGCCAGGGCATACACCCGCCGACATGGCTTACCAGATTGGGGACGCGGTCTTTGTCGGCGATACGCTGTTCATGCCGGACGTCGGCACGGCTCGCTGCGACTTCCCGGGCGGCGACGCACACGAGTTGTATCGCTCCATCCGCAAGCTGCTGGACCTGCCGAGCAATACACGGCTCTTTATGTGTCACGACTATCCGCCCGAGGGGCGCGGGCCTGCATGGGAAACGACGGTGCGCGCTCAGCGCGAAGGCAATATCCACGTGCATGACGGCGTGAGCGAGGAACAGTTCGTGGCCATGCGCCGGGCGCGCGATGCGACGCTGGCGATGCCCACGCTGCTTCTGCCGTCGGTGCAAGTCAATATACGAGCCGGGGAGTTGCCGCCGCCCGATGCGAATGGCGTTCGCTATCTAAAAATCCCTCTGGACGTCATCTGAGGCAGGTTGTTTTCAATTGTTGTTCCCATTGCGATGGCGACGAACCGGAATGCACTCTCGACGCGGCCACCGAGCGCCGCAGCTGCGCCCAGGCAGAGCGCGCCGATGCCATACCCGAGGTCGCGCCAGAAGCGGTAGATGCCGATGGCGGACGCCTGCCAACTGGGGTGTGCGATGTCGGCTACCGCAGCGCTCAGATTGGGGTACAACATCGCCATGCCCAGCCCGGTCATCCCTCGGGCTTGTTACGGCTTCGTCATACTTCACCGTAGTGCTGCCAGCGACCCAATTAGCCTCCGCCCCTGCTCAGAACGGACAGCAGGCCTCTAACTTCAATGATGCTGGTCTTCATCTCATCCATCCTCGCAGGTCACAAGTTCGTGCTGCGCTACCGTCTCACTTCGAAATCGCCCCGCTCAGAAGATGTTCCTCTGCATAAGGAAACACAACTTCCGGATTAGGGCGAATCAGCTCAGCGTCCTTGTGCGCATAGTGAAGGCGGGTCAGTAGATCCTTGATGACGCTGAGGCGTGCGACATGCTTGTCGTCGGCGCGCACGACGTTCCATGGCACGATGTCGCTGGTTCGAGCAAACATCTCGTTCCGTGCCTTACTGTATTTCTTCCAAAGCGATACCGCTTGTTCGTCAATGGGGCTGACTTTCCACTGTTTTAGCGGGTCCCGGCGGCGCTCTTCGATGCGCTTCTTCTGTTCGGCCTTGCTGATGTCAAGGTAGTACTTGATAAGACGAATTCCGGAACGCACGAGCATCCGTTCGAACTCTGGGACGCTTGCCATGAACTCCTCATGCTCGTCCTTGGTGCAGAAGCCCATCACATGTTCCACACCGGCCCGGTTGTACCAACTGCGGTTGAAAAGGGTGAACTCGCCGGCCGCAGGCAGCTCGGCCGCATAGCGGCGGAAGTACCAGGAGCCTCGGTCACGGTCGGATGGCTTCCCCAGTGCGACGACGCGCGTTTCACGCGGACTGAGGTGTTCGACAATGCGCTTGATGGTCCCATCCTTCCCAGACGCATCCCTTCCCTCAAAAATCACCAGAATCCGGTCGCTGCAGGAAATGAAGTGCTTCTGTAGTTTGACCAGCTCGATTTGAAGCAGGTGGAGATTCTCCTCATAGCTGTCATGGGAGAGGGCGCTTGCCTCGGATGGAGCCGTCTTGCTACTTGTCTTCATTTTCATGGTTCACCTCCCTTGAGTCGGGCGCATCGGGTGGGAAAGGGT
>NZ_JBYTAG010000129.1:0-4738 GCF_058787995.1 Cupriavidus sp. FW305-27 | reverse complement strand
GCCCCCACCACGGCAACCATTGCCGCGTGCTCAAGTTTTAGCCGAGAAGGCATTCTCGGCGCTCGAACATTTTCTTCATATCGAGGCCGTCAGCGGCATTGTCCTGCTCGCCGCCGCCGGGATCGCGCTACTTTGGGCGAATTCCTCCGCTTCCCACAGCTACCACGCCCTATGGCATACCCCGCTCTCATTCGGGATAGGTAGCCATCTGGTATCGCAATCCCTGCATTTTTGGATCAACGACGCCCTGATGACCATCTTCTTTCTCGTCGTTGGGATGGAAATCCGGCGCGAAATCCATGAGGGAGCGCTGGCGAACGTGCGCCTTTCGGCCCTGCCAATGGCTGCGGCGCTTGGTGGCGTGATCGTCCCCGCGTTGATCTACCTCGCGATAAACACAGAGATGCCCCAGCGCCAGGGTTGGGCGGTGCCAACCGCTACTGACATCGCGTTCGCCGTCGGGGTGCTCGCGTTACTCGGCAAATCCATACCCGGCAACGTTCGAGTGTTCCTGCTCGCGCTGGCGATCATCGACGACATTGTCGCGGTCCTGATTATCGCAGTGGCCTTCTCGGGCGGGTTGGACTATGGGGGGCTTCTTGTTGCAGGTACAGGTATTCTAATGGTCCTGGGGCTGCAATGGATCGGCGTCGGAACCGCCTATGCTTACGTCGTACCGGGGGCCATTCTGTGGCTGGGAATGCTGAAGACCGGTGCCCACCCGACGCTCGCTGGCGTCGTGCTTGGCATGATGACGCCGGTACTGCCCGGTCGCACGCGAGAACGGCCTTTGGATGTGGCCATGCGTGCGCTCCTTGATCTGCGCGCTCGCGCGACCGCTCGGACACCTAAACCAGAACACATCGCGGCACCGCTTAAGCAACTGCGTCACGCCCAGCGGGAGCTACTACCGCCCGTGATCCGTGTACAGATGGCGCTTCACCCTTGGGTCGCCTACCTTGTCATGCCGCTCTTTGCCTTGGCAAATGCCGGAGTGAGCATTGATGGCGTCGATCTCACTAGCGGCGGATCGCTAGGCGCGATGTTTGGTGTTGTCCTTGCACTGGTCGTAGGCAAACCTCTCGGCATCGTGTCGGTCAGCTGGCTGGCCGTACGCCTGGGCTGGTGCCAGTTGCCGCCCGACGTGACCTGGCGCGGCGTATGCCTGGTTGGACTACTGGCCGGCATCGGCTTCACGATGTCGATATTCATCGCCACGCTTGCGTTCGAGGATGTCAACCTACTTGGGGCTGCCAAGCTTGGCGTGCTCTTGGCATCGGCGATAGCTGCCACCATAGGGCTGACCTGGGGTTTCATTTATGCCAGGGGCCGAAGACCGAGCATGGAACGAGCCGACGAATCTACTGCGGCGGCGTCCGACTGAAGGGGCTACGCGTGCATCGGCGTGGGAAGTTGCTACAGAATCGATGTCCGCTAGGACAGGCAGGGAGTTGATTCGCCCGTTACGGTAAGACGCGCTCGCGGCGCAAGCGAGCCTGCTACTACTGGTATGGTGATGTTGGGGTGGACTAAATCATGGGCGCCTATCAGCCACCAGTCCAAGCCATGACAAGTGCGCACCGCTATTGTTTTTCCGTACTGCCAGCGAATCGTTCGATCTTGCTAGTCGGCCCGGAGACGACCAGCAAGTCTCCCGGCTGGATCGTGGTGGTTGCTGTCGCATGTTCAAACTCTTCGTTGGGACGCTTGATGCCCACCACGGTAACGCCGAATTTCTCGCGCACCCTGGACACCAACAGCGCCTTATTGTGGGTTGAAGTTGGCGCATGGATCCTAGCGATGGCAAAGCCATCGTCGAATTCGATGAAATCGATCATGCGACCGGTGATCAAATGTGCAACTCGTGCACCCATGTCCGCTTCTGGATAAACCACATGGTGCGCACCGATGCGTTGCGCGATCTGACCATGCTCAGGGGTAAAGGCCTTGACCCAGATATCCTTGATCTCAAGTTCGGTCAGTGACATCAAAGTCATCAGGCTGGACGACATGTCTGTGCCGATCGCGACTATGGCGTGAGAGAAATCCGCCACGCCGAGTTGGCGCATCACAGCCACATCAGTCGAGTCAGCTTGGACTGCGTAGGTCAACGCATTTGACCAGCGCTGCACAAGATCGGCATCCTTGTCGATCCCCATGACATCGTGGCCGAGGCGGATTAGCGATTGCGCAACTGAGCTGCCGAAACGTCCGAGCCCGATCACAACGACGCTGTCTCCTGCAGAAAAAGAGAATTGCTCGGTAAATAACCTAGCCAACAATTGGGTGCTCCTCAGGGTAGCGGTATGGCGTGCGATGCTCGCCCATCGCCAACGATACGGCGAGCGTAATGGTGCCGACCCGGCCTGCGTACATGAGCGCGGTCAGCGTAAGCTGAGCGGAAGCCGGAAGGTCCGCTGTGATGCCAGTCGACAAGCCAACTGTACCGAAAGCTGAAATGACTTCAAAGATGACCTGATCAGTCGGCAACTCGGTAACGAATAGAATGGTGAGTGTTCCCGCCGTAATTAGGGCGCTTCCCAGTGCCAGCACGGTGATCGCCTGCCTATGTGCCGAGTTGCTAACGCGCCGCCCGAACGCCTCAGTGTCGCCACGACCGCGGATCTCAGCGAGCACCAGCAATGCGAGTATTGCAATGGTGCCAACCTTGACTCCGCCGGCGGTACTGGCGCTACCTCCGCCAACGAACATCAAGAAAAAATGCAGCGCCAGGCTTTCATGAGTTAGCGCGCCGATGTCGATTGAGTTGAATCCGGCGGTACGGGCGGAGACGGACGCAAATGTCGCGGACAACAGCTTACCTGCAGTCGGCATGGCGCCGAGCGTTCTTGGGTTATTCCATTCGAACAACAGCAGGCCAAGAATACCCGTTGCTAGAAGCACCCCTGTAACCGACAAGGTTAGCTTGCTATGCAGGGACCACCGGCGTGGATCGGCAATCTTGTTCCGCAAATCCTGCAGCACGGGGAAACCGATGCCGCCGATGACGATTGCCACCATCACCGGCCCAAGTACCCAGAAATCGGCCGCATAGCGTGTAAGACTGTCTGCGTGGGTTGAGAAGCCGGCGTTGTTGAAGGCCGATATGGAATGAAACAAACCAATCCACGCTGCTTCGTGCCAAGGAAGGGAATAGGTGAGATGCAGCCTCGAGGCTAGCCACACCGCGATGATCGCCTCTAAACTCAATGTCACCACCAGCACCAGCTTCGCCACGCCGGTGACGTCACCCAAACTGATCGTATGGGTTTCAACCCGGGTAATCAACCTAGCACGCAATCGCAGCGAGCGGTTGACCATCAGGCCCAGAAGGGTGGAGGCCGTCATCATCCCAAAGCCGCCAAGCTGGAACAGTGCCATGATCACCGCTTGGCCGAATCCGGACCAGTAAGTTCCCGTGTCGACGATAACTAGGCCAGTCACGCAGACCGCCGAGACTGCGGTAAAGAATGCGGTGAGCCAGGGCGCGCTCCCGCCATCGACGCGTGACCAAGGCAACATCAACAGTACGCTGCCTGCCATGATGGCCAGCAGGAAGCCCATGGCGACGGTCCGGGTCGGATGCAAGGATCGTTTCATGCACAGAATTGTGCTATGAAACGTGTCACAAATCTAACATTTCCACAGACCACCATCTTTGCACCATCTGGGCGCAGGCTTCCTGGCGTCAATGGTCATCGCATTCCATTGCGGACTTCCTGCAACACCTTATCGAAAGTGTCAACGCGGATCATGCCCAGCCGCGGAAACTCCAAGTCGACGATGACATAGAGGGTCACCGTCAGCGAGGCCACGAAAAAAAGCGCATGCAACCAGTTTCGAGGACTGCGGCTGGCCATGCCATAGCCCGCAAACAAGGCCCCAACCCAGCAAAGCGCGAAAAGCATGCCGAAGATGACGACGGGTGGATGTTCCTTTGTTGCGGCGAGTCGGGTCGATGCCGTGTCGAATGCTGCATTGAGGGCTGGTAACAGAAGCATGGTGGCCGCCGTACTAGCGGTTCGCTGGGACTCCGTTACGGATCTTGTCCAGAGGCGTTCACGCAGCACGTCCGAACGTACCAAGGAAGCCTCGACGCGTTTGCGGTTAGGGACGGCTCGATAGGCGTCAAGCCGGGCATCGAGATATTGCCGGAATATCTCCTGCAACTCACTACGTGCTGGTGGCGGTAGCAGATCCAGACGCAGGTAAGCAGTGCCGATATCGTTGGCTTCCTGGACGATCAGCGTACGCCGCATATCAAAGCGGCTTGCCGCCCCGGAAAAGGTGAAGGCGATCAATAGCCCAAGCAGTGCGAATATCGCGCTTGCGACCGCGCTGACGCCCGTTGTCTCCGGTTCGCGACCGGAGGAAACCTGCCATTGCCACACCAGCCGGCCGAGCTCCAGGGCGATCAGGATACTTATGAATATTCCGACCGCCAACACCAGCCCGCCGGCCCAATCGGCACCATAAAGTAGTGATGCCAAAATCGTCTCCGGTGCATTTCCGCGATGCGCGGTTTCAACGTTGAAGACGGTATGGAAAAGCTTCGTCACAGTATGTGCGCTTCCGCACAGGCGTCCGATAGCCGGGTGGAACTGATGCTTGAGCGTCGGCGTTACGGCATAAGCCAACGTCCGTAGATGGCCGGCAAGCGCCCCCTCGCCGGCCAGAGGTTTGTCACACTTCGGTCTGCTCTGCCATCTCAAGCGCGTCGTCGACTTCGATACCGAGG
>NZ_JBYTAG010000128.1:0-4933 GCF_058787995.1 Cupriavidus sp. FW305-27 | reverse complement strand
CCCCAGCAGCACCCCCGCCCACGCCATCAGCGCCAGGAACGCGGCATAGCAGAGCATGATCGCCGCCACGTCGAAGCGGCCAAAGGTAATGGCCGAAGTCTTCATGCCGATCAGGAGGTCGTCGTCACGATCGACCATCGCATAAGCCGTGTCATACGCCACCGCCCAGAACACATTGGCCAGCAGCATCAGCCACGCCACCGGCGGCACCTGGTCCTGGATCGCGGCAAACGCCATCGGGATACCAAAGCCAAACGCGATGCCGAGATAAGCCTGCGGAATCGCAAAGAAGCGCTTGAAGAACGGGTAAGTGCCGGCCACCACCGCCGCCACCACCGCCAGCCATTTGGTCAGCGCATTGAGCGGCAACACCAGCGCAAAAGCCACCAGCGCCAGCACGGCGGCGACGGCCAGCGCTTCCCACGCTGCGATCTTGCCCGCGGTCAGCGGCCGTTCCCTGGTGCGCTTGACGTGTTTGTCGAAGTCGCGGTCCGCCCA
This sequence comes from Cupriavidus sp. FW305-27, assembly GCF_058787995.1. Lineage (NCBI taxonomy): Bacteria > Pseudomonadati > Pseudomonadota > Betaproteobacteria > Burkholderiales > Burkholderiaceae > Cupriavidus > Cupriavidus sp. FW305-27. The sequence goes on along the minus strand of NZ_JBYTAG010000128.1, from coordinate 4,435 downwards.
GTCGTTGATGGCGCAGCCAGCCGAGCGCATCAGGAAGGTGCCCGCCACGAAGATCCAGAACAGCCCCCACGCCGGCGGCCCGCCCGCGGCCATCCACATGGCCCACAGCGTCGGCCACAGCAGCAGCAGCGTGCCGATCGGCTTGTCGATGCGCACCAGGCGCGCGTAGAGGGAAAGGCGTTCAAGCATGGGCGTGGGGGGCAACGGCGAGAGGGTCTGCACTGCGCGGATCCGGGAAGGAGGATTCAATGAAAACGCGCCGCAGCCCGGACGGTTGCGACGCGCAGTGCCGGCCGCTACTGAAGGGCAGCCGGAGGTGGCAAGCTGGCCTCAGGCCAGCATCGCGCGCAGCATCCACGCGGTCTTTTCGTGCGTCTGCATGCGCTGGGTCAGCAGGTCGGCCGACGGTTCGTCGCCGGCGGCGTCGATCACCGGGAACAGCGAACGCGCGGTGCGCACCACGGCTTCCTGGCCTTCGACCAGCTTGCGGATCATTTCGGTGGCCTCGGGCACGCCCTCTTCCTCCGCGATCGAAGACAGGCGGGCGTATTCCTTGTAGGTGCCCGGTGCCGGGTAGCCCAGCGCGCGGATACGCTCGGCGATCGAGTCCACGGCGAGCGCCAGCTCGGTGTACTGGGTCTCGAACATCAGATGCAGCGTATTGAACATGGGACCCGTCACGTTCCAGTGGAAGTTATGGGTCTTGAGGTAGAGGGTGTAGGTGTCCGCCAGCAGCTTGGACAGGCCTTCCGCGATCTTCTTGCGGTCCTTGTCGGAAATACCGATATTCACGCTCATCTCATTCTTCTTTGCCATGGTAAATACGCTCCGTTCTGGTAAAGCCACGAGGGGCGCCGCCGGCGCTTTCCATGTTTTGGGGCCGGGCGGCGCAGTACCCGCATTATTGCACTAGCCGGCAATCCCGGCCAAACCCCGGGCCACCTCGCTGAACATCACGGTCGCGCCGAGCACGATCACGGCGGCGCCGATTTCCTTGCGCCACAGCTTGTGGCGCAGCCGCGCGGCATCGGCGCGCCCGGGCTGGTCGTGCCCGTCATGCCACAGCTGTCGCCACTCTTGGATAAACAACCGGATCATCGCCATCATCGTTCTCCGCGGCGCGGCATCCCGCCAGGGGCGCCGCGCCAGGCTGCCGCTTACTTCAGGTTGAGCGCGCGCTTCACGCCCTCGCCGTAGGCCGGGTCGGCCTTGGTGAAGTGCTCCAGCTGCACGCGCACGATCGCCTCAGGCACGCCCTGCATCGCCGCCGCGATATTGGCGAACAGGCGCTGGCGCTGGCCTTCGTCGAACAGGCGGAACAGCGCGCCGGGCTGGCTGTAGTAGTCCGGGTCGACGCGGTGGTCCCAGTGGTCGGCGGCACCATCCAGTGCCAGCGGCGGCTCGATCGCGCGTTCGCTGGCGGCGTAGGCGCCTTCGCGGTTGGGCTCGTAGTTGAGCTTGCCTCCCTGGTTGCCGTCCACGCGCATCGCGCCGTCACGGTGGAAGCTGTTGTGGAACGGGCATTTCGGCGCATTCACCGGGATCTGGTTGTGGTTGATCCCCAGGCGGTAGCGCTGCGTGTCGCCGTACGAGAACAGCCGCCCCTGCAGCATCTTGTCGGGCGAGAAGCCGATGCCCGGCACGATATTGGCCGGATTCATCGCCACCTGCTCGACCTCGGCAAAGTAGTTGTCCGGGTTGCGGTTGAGCTCGAGCACGCCCACGTCGATCAGCGGGTAGTCCTTGTGCGGCCAGACCTTGGTCAGGTCGAACGGATTGATGTGGTACTTGGCCGCATCGGCCTCCGGCATGACCTGGACGCGCAGGTTCCAGCGCGGAAAATTGCCTTGCTCGATGTTCTCGAACAGGTCGCGCTGCGCGCTTTCGCGGTCCGTTGCCACGACCTTGGCCGCTTCTTCATTGGTCCAGTTGGCGATGCCCTGCTGCGACTTGAAGTGGAACTTGACCCAGAAGCGCTCGTTGTTCGCGTTGATGAACGAGTACGTGTGCGAGCCGAAGCCGTGGATCTGGCGGTAGTTCTGCGGCAGACCGCGGTCGCTCATCAGGATGGTGACCTGGTGCAGCGATTCCGGATGGCGCGACCAGAAGTCCCACACCGCGATCGGGTCGCGCAGGTTGGTGCGCGGATTGCGCTTCTGCGTGTGGATAAAGTCCGGGAACTTGAGCGGGTCGCGCACGAAGAACACCGGGGTATTGTTGCCGACCACGTCCCAGTTGCCTTCGTCGGTGTAGAACTTGATCGAGAAGCCGCGCACGTCGCGCTCGGCATCGGCCGCGCCGCGCTCGCCGGCCACGGTCGAGAAGCGGATGAACAGCGGCGTCTCCTTGCCGACCTGGGCAAAGACCGAAGCCTTGGTGTACCTGGTGATGTCGTGGGTGACCTTGAGCGTGCCATAAGCGCCCGAGCCCTTGGCATGCACGCGCCGCTCGGGGATGACCTCGCGGTCGAAGTGGGCCAGCTTTTCGAGGAACCAGACATCCTGCAGCAGCATCGGGCCGCGCGGACCGGCCGTCTGCGCGTTCTGGTTGTCGGCGACGGGTGCGCCGGCGGCAGTGGTAAGGGTGTCCTTCTTGCTCATCTTTTCCTCTTTGTGGGTAGGCTGAAAGGGAACGCCGCATCAGAGCGCGGCGGCATAGCAGGCAAGGCAATCGAGCAGGCAGCGCCCCACGCGGAGGGGAAACGGGCGCCCGTTGATTGTTGTCGGAGAGAACTGGGCGCTGGTGCTCATCATTGGTTCCTGTCTCAGGTCGATGCCATCTGCATCGACAGGAGTCAGCCTACCAACGATCTATCGAATTGAGAATTCAATTATTTATACCTATGCATTAGGTCAAATCTATCTGGGATTTCTGCAACTTATCGCAGCGGAAGGTGACCGCCCGAAGACAGGTCCCTGAAATACCCCGTTGCGGGGCCGGAAATGACAACGGCCGCAGCGGAATCTCCGGTGCGGCCGAGGGAAATGCCTGTACTGTGGGGGCAGGAAGATCAGGCCGCTTCGGCCAGCTCCTTGGCGCCCAGCTTGCGCACGCCGGCCAGTTCGCACGCAGCCACGGCATTGGCCAGCGCTTCCATGGCCGGCAGGCGGGTGAAGCTTTTGCGCCAGGCCAGCACCACGCGCCGGTCGGGCACCGGATCGGCAAACGGCACATAGGACAGCATGTCGCCCTTGGCCTTCATGTCGGGCACCGAGGTGCGCGGCAGCACGGTGATGCCAACCCCGCTGGCCACCATATGGCGGATGGTTTCCAGCGACGAGCCCTCGAAGGTCTTCTGGATGCCGTCGGCCGCCTGCGAGAAGCGCGACAGCTCCGGGCACACGCCCAGCACATGGTCGCGGAAGCAGTGGCCGCTGCCCAGCAGCAGCATGGTCTGCTGCTTCAGTTCATCGGGGTCGATGGAGTGCGCCTGCGCCAGCTGGTGGCCGCGCGGCACGGCGACGACAAAGGGTTCGTCATAGAGCGGGCGCACCGTCAGGCCCGAATCCGCGAACGGCTCGGCCATCACCGCGCAGTCGATCTCACCCTGCTTGAGCAGCTCGATCAGCTTGTGGGTGTAGTTCTCCTGCAGCATCAGCGGCATCTGCGGCACGGTCTCGATCATCTGCTTGACCAGCGACGGCAGCAGGTACGGCCCGATGGTGTAGATCACGCCCACGCGCAGCGGACCCGCAAGCGGGTCCTTGCCCTGCTTGGCGATCTCGCGGATGGCCATGGTCTGTTCAAGCACGCGCTGGGCCTGCGCCACGATCTGCTCGCCGACCGACGTCACCGACACCTCGGAGGTGCCGCGCTCGAAAATCTGCACGTTGAGTTCGTCTTCCAGCTTCTTGATCGCGACCGACAGCGTCGGCTGCGACACAAAGCAGGCTTCGGCGGCCCGGCCGAAATGGCGCTCGCGCGCCACGGCGACGATGTACTTGAGTTCGGTGAGCGTCATGACTTATCAGTTTCCGGTAGGCGATAGATTTTACCTTCGATTGCCGCTTCTGTCAGAGCGCCAGCCCGAATAGCCCGCAGCGGACTGGCGGGTGCGCTGAATGGCGCACATCCCGTCGAAAAACCAGCCCGCGATCAAGCCTTGAGGTAGTGCTCGCGCCCACCCAGCCAGCGCGAAAGGTGCGCTTCCACCGCTTCCGGGTAGCGCGCCAGCATCAGTTCGGCCGCCTCCTGCGCGTATTCCACCAGCCACGCGTCGGTCTGCAGGTCGGCAAAGCGCAACATCGCTTCGCCGGACTGGCGCGCACCCAGGAACTCGCCCGGGCCGCGGATTTCCAGGTCGCGCCGGGCGATCTCGAAGCCGTCGGTGGTCTCGCGCATGGTCGCCAGGCGCTCGCGCGCGGTCGGCGACAGCGGCGCCTGGTACATCAGCAGGCAGACCGATTCGGCGCTGCCCCGCCCCACCCGCCCGCGC
>NZ_JBYTAG010000127.1:0-5077 GCF_058787995.1 Cupriavidus sp. FW305-27 | reverse complement strand
GCTCATCTACCGTAGAACCAAGAACCTTCGCGCAGTGCAATTGCTGCTGGGCCACACGAAGCTGGAGAGCACGGTTCGCCACCTCGGTATCGAAGTCGACGACGCGCTTGAGATGGCAGAGCAGACCGAAGTGTGACAAACCTCTGGCCGGCGAGGGGAGCGCTTGCCGGCCAGCTTCTGCCGCTCAATCCTCATGCATCCACTGGCCGAAGTTCCGTCAAAGCGGACAACCGCCGAAGATAGGCGAAGAGCTCTCTGGCCCAGTCCTGCTTGCCTCAAACATTGAGGTTTCTCCTACGGCGAAATTTTCGTAAGAGAGTGTCTGACAACAACAACGCTTCTGGCATCCTCGGGGTGCTCGGCGCGCAGGTTCCACAGTACCCTCAAGAGAGCCTCCTCACATCGGGGCAGAGGTAGTACTGTGGCTTTCAAGCGAGCTTGCCTGGCGCAAGGGCGACAATCAGTGGAGCGTCATGGAACGAACTCAGGATGCCTGACGCCCGATCGCGATCACGCTCGGCCATCCGTCTGCAACTTCAATGCGCGGAAGGACGCCCGAAGCAATGCTCCGCCTAACCGCAACCTTCAGCTTGGCAACATCCCAACGTCCCTGCTCGATGGCGCCTAGAGCATCGCCAGTGACTGCGAATCGCCCACCACAGGCAGCACAGCGATAGATGCGGCTACCACGCCCGCGATCTCGTTGGTCGACCCAGCGTCGCGCAAGAACGGCGCATAGTAAGCAAGGGACGGCTTCGGTCGTACTCATAGTCTGCCCCCCCGGTCGATTGCCCAACCCGCCAGATCGCGGGCCTAGAGAGTTGCCGCATATTCCCCACAGCATTCGGAATGCGCCACTGCAAGAGCGTGCCTTGTGGAATGCACGCCTCATTCCCCACCTTGATGGCCAGTGCACAGAGTGGGAAGGCATGCCAGCATGCGCAATACCCCGGAGGCGAGCCACCCCTAATATGCTTCTGTTCGCAGTCGCCATGCGCTCCAGAGTTCAGGGGGCAGCATCAGGAACGACAGGATAGAAATAGCCAATCCTGTGGGCGCCTCGTGATGTCCCCGCAGTCGCCAGCGGCATTGCCCTAAGTTTCATTTAAGAAACGTGCCCTGACGAGGTAGAACTGTTTGCGACACAACAGAACCATTTCACGCGACGACTCAGCATGTCGTTGTCCCCGCTTTGGGGGTAATCCCGGCAACGAGCCCCTTTCCAATCCCGCCGTACAGAGTCATCCTTATGGCCAATGCCGCGCACTAGTTCCATTGTGTAGCTTCTTCATACAACCCGCCGATGAGTGCCGGGGCAAGTGAATAACGAGATCAAAGCTCTGACTGAGCGTTGAGGCATATGGCCTCTTGGGGCGAGTCTCCACATTCAGAGCCACGCACCGGCGAGCTGTACCTTTCATTCACCCGGGTTTCTCTTGGCCGAACTCTTCCTTGGTCATTTGCATTGTTGTCATGGCATCGACAGATTCCAAAATGCTGTGACGGCTTTTGGCCTCTAGCCTCTGTCGAGGCGGAACGCCTCGCTCGCGTCTGTGCGGTTCCCGCCCAAGGGACTTAGCGCGCTCAGGCGCGCCCAGGACAATTCGCTGGGCCCAGGCCGCCGCTAGCGCTGTCGCTGCTTTACTCGTGGAGCGATAGCGGCCAATGTGGTGGCATTCCACCGCTTCCGATTCGGCACACTAACTCTGCACGCCATCCTGCGCGAGGATCCGGCAATATTGGGAGGCCCAGTAACTGGGGCGCCTAAGGGGACGGCTCCTCCATTCTGGTCGCCACCATCAAACGGACAACAGGCGCACTAGGCTGTTTGCATGATGGGCTCTGGCGCTCTGGTGCGCTACGCTGGCAGTACAGATCACACCACTGAAGCCGGGGGGACTATCATGGGTGAGCGGTATCCACGCGAGCGACACGCGGCGGCTGGCCTTGCGCTGTGCGAGGCGCCGGCACAAGACATAGAAGTTGCATCAGTGCCATCGCGGCAGACACAGCAACCCAGGAGGACATCCGCCGCGCATTCCGGCACTTCCGACCTGTATTTCATTACTGGCCGCCGGGAGCCGCCTGCCGCAATGAGACAGCTGACGGGAGCGGACGATCCGATGCTGGGTTGCCTGCTATTGCTGAACCGGGCCTTGCAACGGCCTGTACCGTCCGCTGTACTACTCGAAGGGCTGCCGCTGGAAGGACAGGGCCTGACGTTTCCGCTCCTCTGCGCCGCGGCGACACGCGCCGGCTTGTCGACCCGGCTGGTAGAGCGGGAGCTTGACGATATCGCGGACACCTCGTTGCCGGTCATCCTGTTGCTGGGCAAGAACCGACCGTGCGTTCTGCTTCAGCGCTGCGAACACGGGCGGTTTTTGGTCGCCTTGCCAGGTTGGGACGGCGGGGTGCAGGAGGTTAGTCGCGAGGACTTGCTGTCCCAGCACAGGGGGCACGCTATTTTCGCACTGCCCGGATTACGGCCTGAAGTGTCGACAGAAATCGTCCAGCCGTGCCCGTCGCCGGGTGCCGTTCTGCGGCAGTCATGGTTGCGCCATTGCGAGCGGCTGCTTGCCTCGTCGCTCAGCGCACTATGCCGGCGCCGCAGGCACCCGGCTGAAGATGTGGTCCGCGACGGTGGCTAGAAGCCGGGCGCTTCGATGCATTCTAGCCTGCTGGAGCCAGCCAACCCGGCGTGGCGCACAACACTGGCGCGCTGCCACCATGACTGCCACCACACGCCCGGCTGGTACGCCGCTGCGCAGTGCATCGACCACGGCAGCGCCGCTGCCGTCCGCGTTACTGACGGCACTCATATATTGCTGGTTCCCTTGGTGCGCCGCGCGATTTCCCGCGGCACCTGGGACGCAACCACGGCCTATGGCTACGGTGGCCCGGTACTGAGCGCCGGGGCACCGGCGCAATTTGCCGACGAAGCACTGGCCACTGCCACGGCTCTGCTGCGCGAGCGTGGTTGTATCTCCTGGTTTATCCGCCTGCATCCGCTGCTCAATGCAGGCTGGGACAGCCCTCTGGGACGCGTGGTCAACCATGGCACGACCGTTTCGATCGACCTGTCCAAAAGCGCAGATCGACTGTGGCAGGAAACGCAGAAGCGCCACAAGGAAGGCATTAGCCGCGCTCGGCGCGCGGGCGTTACTGCGCGGCTGGACCGGGACTTCGCCACGCTGCCGCGCTTCATCGAGCTGTACAACTGGACCATGAGACGGTTGGGTGCCGCGCCTTACTACTTCTTCCACGCGATGCACTACCAGATGCTGGTACGTGCGCTCGGCGGCGATCTGCTGCTGTTCGTAGCCGAACAGGCCGACACGGTGATCGGCGGGGCTTTGGTCACCGTAGCCCGCGGCACCGGCATCATGCAGTATCACTTGGCCGGATGGGACCGGGCGTATCACCATTACCAGCCCACCAAGACGGTTATCCACTCCGCACGCGAGTGGGGCCGCGTCAACGGCCTGCGCTACCTTCACTTAGGCGGCGGCCTGGGCGGCTCGGCCAGCGACTCGCTGCACGAATTCAAACGGGGCTTTTCGCCCGACACGCATGTGTATCGGACCCAGCGCCTGGTGGTCGATCCCGACCGCTATGTGGAGTTGTGTGGCGGTGACGAATCAACGCTGGAGGATCTGGACAGCTACTTCCCCGCCTACCGCGGCCCGGGGGCGCGTCTCGGCCGCCGCGCCGCACCGGTACAGGCCGGGCGCTCCTAGATGTTGCGCGTCGCCTTGGCTGGCACATATAACCGACCTAAAAAAGCGAGGCCGGGAATGCTCGTGTGGGCAGGCTCCTCCCGGCCTCACAAGACATTGCTCGGACTTGCCACACTTGGTAGCCATGTGCCCCCGCGCGCTACTGGCTTGACGCAGTGCGTAGCTGCGCTGTCGCTTCCCGCGCTGCGTTCGCCGCCGGGGGCTGCGACGTCCAACGGTTGGAGGCCGCTGGCCAATTGAAACGGAAAGCGTCGGACGTGAAACGTTCGAAACGCAAGATGAAGCTCTCGCCGCCGGAACCGAACGCGCCAAGGAGAAGCAGGTCGAGTTGCTGGTCCATGCCCTCGACGGGAAGGTCCTTGAGCGCAACTCCTTCGGCAACGGGCCACGCAACGTCAAGGGTGAGGTTTTCCGTCGCCCTGACCGGCGGCGGCTGGCTGCGTGTTACGTTGTTCCCACTTCCGCCGTTCCGCGGCTCTCCTCACCGAAGCGGATTCCCAGTTCCACCTGCTCATGGATGACGGAAACCTGACAAAGAGGGCCGAGATGCCAAGTTGCTACGGCAAGGCAGCGTAAAAAAAAGGGCATTTGCCGATGCCGCTGCAAAGGGATATTGGGTGGCCGCGGCGCACATCTCTTTTCCTAGTCTGGGGCATATCCATCGTGATGGGAAAGCATATAGCTGGGTACCCACCAACTACGGCAGCGGTCTCTAACTCAAGAGGTGTGTCCAAAACAGATTTTTCCTTTCCACGAATATAGAAAAGGAGGCTTCAAAGGGAGCCTCTTTTTTCGATCACGAAGGACTTGATGTAGAAATAGCGGAGCAAACTGACGTGTGACAACCTGACAGCCGGCGAGCGGTCGCTTGCCGGCCAAGAACCGTCATTCCATGGACGACATACGAACGATCGAGATGGGTCGAAGAGCGTCCGTTTTCACCGCCACGCCCAGGCATGCGTTAGCGCCTGCCCGCGGAAAATGAACCGCCGCCCTGTACCCTAAGTACGAACAGCGTCGAACTGCGGCAGGGATGACGTTGCCAGTAGCAGTCCAGCCTGCACCTGATCAGACTCCGGCGCCAGGGGCAACTTGAATGGCCGGGCGCATGGAGGTGCTGGGCGCCCGGGGCGCCGGCCGAAGTACTCGCTAGACGAGGCCACCAGAGAACTTCCGAAGGAGAGCAAACTAGATCTCCCTTGGCTCGCAAGGAGACGATCATGGAGACGTCAAATCCCGCGGTCCCGCACAGGCCCCTGGAACAAGGGTAAGGTCACCGGACAAAAGCCGCCGCTGAAGCTCTGCGAGATCTGGGCGATTCGTACAAGGCTACAGATGTC
>NZ_JBYTAG010000126.1:0-6257 GCF_058787995.1 Cupriavidus sp. FW305-27 | reverse complement strand
GCCTCGGCAGGCGGCGGCAGCACGATGCCGGACAGATACTGGGTCTTGCCGGGGTTGACCGGCGCCATCTTCAGCTGCGCGCGCGCCGCGTCGGCGATGCGCGCGCTCTTGCCCAGCGCGCTCTGCTGGTACTGCAGGCGCGACCAGTCGATATCGAGCTGCTTCTCTTCAGCCTGGGCCCGCTCCAGCGCGACGAACAGCGTGCGCGCCTGGTGCTGCGCGCTCACCAGCGACAGCGCGCACAGGATCAGCGCGGCCAGCAGGAAGAAGGTCAGGCGGTTCATGCGCGTGCGCCTCCGCCGGCAGTGGTCGCGGCAGGGGCCAGCTTCTCGGCCACGCGCATCACGGCCGAGCGCGCGCGCGGGTTGGCGGCCACCTCTTCAGGGCCCGGCTTGTAGCGGCCGAGCAGGCGCAGCGTCGGTTGCGGCAGGTCGGCCGCGCGCAGCGGCGCGCGCCGCAGCGCCGGGTCGGCATCCTGCTGGGGACGGGCGTGCGCCGCCATGAACCGCTTGACGATGCGGTCCTCCAGCGAGTGGAAGCTGATCACCACCAGGCGCCCTCCGACCTGCAGCAGTTCATACGCCGCCTTCAGCCCTCTTTCGAGGTCCTCAAGCTCTTGATTGACGTGAATCCGTAGAGCCTGAAAGGTGCGGGTCGCAGGGTCCTGACCCTTCTCGCGTGTTTTGACGGCTTTCGCCACGAGCGCGGCAAGGTCGGCAGTAGTGGCGATGGGTCCGCCATCGCCGGGTTCGCTCCGGCGAGCAACAATCGCCTTTGCAATCTGTACAGCAAACCGTTCTTCCCCATAGTCTCGTATCACCCTGGCAATGTCCTGCTCATCCGCCTGCGCCAGCCACTGCGCGGCAGTGATGCCGCGCGTGGTGTCCATGCGCATGTCCAGCGGGCCCTCGAAACGAAAGGAAAACCCCCTCGCCGCCTCGTCGATCTGGGGCGAGCTGATCCCCAGGTCGAGCAGCACGCCGGCGACGTGGCCGCGCCCCGACAGGCGCTCGGCCATGGCCGCAAAGCTCGCGTGCTCAATGGAGAAGCGGGCATCCTTGATGGTGCCCGCTTCTGCGATTGCTGCTGGGTCCTTGTCGAACGCAACCAGGGCCCCGTCTGGCCCCAGCCGGGCCAGCACCGCCCGGCTGTGCCCTCCCCTGCCGAAGGTGCCGTCGACGTAGACCCCGTCGGGCCGCCAGACCAAGGCGTCGACGGCCTCGTCCAGCAGCACGGTGCGATGGCGCAGGGCGGGGGTTGCCGGCGTTCCGGTTGGACTCATGACCTCGTCAGAAAGAGAAATTCTTCAATGCTTCGGGCATGCCCTGCGCCATCGCCTGCTGTTCCTTGGCGGCGTAGGTCGCGGCATCCCACACTTCGAAATGGCTGCCCATGCCGAGCAGCATGACTTCTTTGTCGAGCATGGCGGCACTGCGCAACTCCGGGGCGATCAGCACCCGGCCCGCGCCGTCCATTTCCACGTCGGCGGCGTTGCCCAGGAAGATGCGCTTCCACCAGTGCGCATCCATCGGCAGCGCTGCAATGCGCGTGCGGAAGGTTTCCCACTCGGGCCGGGGAAACAGCAACAGGCAGCCATCCGGGTGCTTGGTCAGCGTCACCCGGCCCTCGGCCTGCTGTTGCAGCGCCTCGCGGTGCCGGGACGGAATGGACATCCGTCCCTTGGCATCCAGCGAGAGTGCCGATGCTCCCTGAAACAAGCTTGCTCCCGGTCCATGCCGGCCGGTTGTCGGCCAGCATGCGCGTGAATCCCTTCTGTTCCGACTATGGCGACATCATCCCACGGTCGGGGCCCAATTTCACACAAAAATACACTTCCTCACACTATTTCCCACTTTAGAGGAAGCGATATGGCGGGTCAAGGCTGGTTGCAGGGCAGCAAACGAGTTTTTTTGAATAAGAACAATGACTTAGCGCGCACACCTCACGCACCGAAAAAGTGAATCCTTAATGAAATGAAGATCTTAGGGAGGAAAGCCGAGAAACCACCTGAGAACCACTTGCGGAGGAACTGCCGGCGGCACGGGAAAGACCTGCCCGTCGCGCGAAGGAAGGATACAACAATTGCCCGCCAGCCCCGCCGGAATCAGGGCCGGCGGGGGGGCAGGCAGGGCCGGCTCAGATCCGGTAGGCGGCGGTGGTCATCACGCGCGAGGCGCCGCGCATCAGCGCCCGCACCGGGGCAGGTAACGGGATCCCGCCGGCATCGCGCGCGGCGTTGCCGTGGCGGATCTCGTCGTCGCGCATCTGCTCGAGGATGGCACGCGAGCGGCCGTCGGCCTCGGGCAGGCGGTCCAGGTGCCCGCCCAGGTGGTGCTCGACCTGGCGCTCGGTCTCGGCGACGAAGCCCAGGCTGACGCGGTCGCCGGCGCGGCCGGCCATCCAGCCGATGGCGAAGGCGCCGGCGTACCACAGCGGGTTGAGCAGGCTCGGGCGCGAGCCCAGCTCGCGCAGGCGCTCGGCGCACCAGGCCAGGTGGTCTTCCTCTTCGCGCGCGGCGGCATCCATCTGCGCGCGCACCGCGCCGTCGCGCGCGGTGAGCTTCTGGGCCTGGTACAGGGCCTGCGCGCAGACCTCGCCGACATGGTTGATGCGCATCAGCCCGGCCACGTGGCGGCGTTCATCGGCGCTCATCTGTTCGGTGTCCGGCGCCAGCCGGTCAGCCGGGTTGGCGCGCGCGGTGCGCGTGGCGCCGGCAATGGCGCGCAATGCCACGTCGAATTCTTTGATCAGGGTGTCCATGTCGCAGAGGCAGTTGGTCTTCGTTCCCGGCAGTCCCTGCGATCGTGGGGTGCGCAGCTGCGGCTGCGGTACGCACAGGGGGCCATCGGGATTACCCGCATTGTAGCTTGCCTCTAATCGGCGCCAACCCGCATCCCGCCTTGCATTGATGCGCCCGGCTACTCAGAAACCCTGAGTTGTTAAAAGAAGACAAGGGGGATTGGCCTGAGTAGTGAATTAAGGGTTGTTTGTTACAGTACTTCGCAACTTCCCAGGAAGTTTGACGCACGGGGGATGGAGACCAACAGGAGGTTCTCCCGGGCCGTCACCAATAATTCTTACAGTGGAGATCAACGAGCATGAAGAAATCGCTTCTGGCGCTGGCAGCGCTTGGCGCATTTGCTGGGGCGGCGCAGGCCCAATCGAGCGTCACGCTCTACGGTGTGGTGGATGCCAACATCGAGTACGTGAGCAATATGTCGAGCGTCACGCCGTCGGCGGCCAACGGATTTGCGACCGGCCCGTCGGAGAACCTCTTCCGCATGTCGTCCGGCGGCCTGTCCGGTTCGCGTTGGGGCCTGCGTGGCGTGGAAGACCTGGGCAGCGGCCTGAAGGCACTGTTCGTGATGGAAAGCGGTTTCGGCCTGGACGACGGGCGCTCGCAGCAAGGCGGCCGCCTGTTCGGTCGTCAGGCTTATGTCGGCCTGGAAAGCGCCCAGGTGGGCCGCGTGACCTTCGGTCGCCAGTACACCTCGCTGTTTGACATGATGGCCAATTTTTCGCCGACCGGCTATGCCACCCAGTACGAGCCGGTGGTCGCTCAACTGGGCCTGAACTTCCGTTCGGACAACACCGCCAAGTACACCGGCAAGTTCGGCCCGGTGACCGCGGTCGCGCACTGGTCGTTCGGTAACGGCGTTGCCGGCGGTGGCGAAGTCGCCGGCCAGTTCCGCCGCGACACCGGCTACGGTGCCGGCGTGTCGTGGTCAGCCGGCCCGTTCGGCATCAGCGGCGCCTATGACCAGTACAACCCGACCCTGAACGCCGCCGGCGGCACCGGCGAATTCAAGAAAGCCGCGGTCGCTGCCAGCTATGCCTTCGGTCCGGCCAAGCTGATGGCTGGCTATCGCTGGGGCATGAGCAAGCATGTGAACGACAATACGATCCTGAAGGACAACTACTACTGGGTCGGTGCCAACTACCAGGTCACGCCGGCACTGGGCCTGACGCTCGCGTACTACTACGACGACGTCAAGAACTTCAACCCGGCCGCCGCCACCGTCAACACCACCAACAACATCAAGAACCCCTGGCAGATTTCGTTCGTGGCCGACTACAACCTGTCCAAGCGCACCGACGTGTACCTGACCACGGCCTTCTCGAAGAACGCCGGCCTGAACTTCGACACCTCGGCGATCAGCTTCGCCAATGGTTACTTCCTGGGTACCGGCGAAGACAAGATGATTGGCGCCGCCATCGGCATCCGCCACAAGTTCTGATCGCCAGTCGCAAGGCTGAGCTTGAAAGGCACCTTCGGGTGCCTTTTTTCATTGGCGCGGCGCTGCAGCCCCATAGGGCATCACCTCATCGGCGCCACTGCGGGCGCCGACTAGAATGCACTGACCATAGCCCCCAGGTACCGAGAGCGGGCCACACCAGGAGACCACCCATGCAACCCACTCGCCGGCGCGTCGTTGCGCTGCTGCTGTCCGCCAGCCTTGCCGCGCTCGCCAGCCAGTCGGCGCTGGCCGCAGACCCGTACCCGGCCAAGCCGATCCGGCTGGTGGTGCCCTTTGCCGCCGGCGGCACCACCGACATCCTGGCCCGCGCCGTGGCCGCAGAGCTGGCCAGGCTGCCGGGCTGGAACGTGGTGGTCGACAACAAACCCGGTGCCGGCGGCAATATCGGCGCGGACATCGTCGCCAAGGCCGCTCCGGACGGCTACACGCTGCTGATGGGCACCGTGGGCACCCATGGCATCAACCAGTCGCTGTACGGCAAGCTGCCGTTCGATCCGATCAAGGACTTCGCCCCGATCACCGAGGTGGCGGCCGTGCCCAACGTGCTGGTGCTGAACCCGGTGTTTGCGCAGCAGAACAAGATCGACAGCGTCAAGGACCTGATCACTTACGCGCGCGCCAATCCCGGCAAGATCAACATGGCCTCCAGTGGCAACGGCACCTCGATCCACCTGGCCGGGGAGTTGTTCAAGACGCAGACCCGGACCTTCATGGTCCACTTCCCGTACAAGGGCAGCGGGCCGGCGCTGACGGACCTGGCCGGGGGCACCATGCAGGTGATGTTCGACAACCTGCCGTCGTCGATGGCGCTGATCAAGAGCGGCAAGCTCAAGGCGCTGGCGGTGACCAGCGCCAGGCCCTCGCCGGCGCTGCCGGGCGTGCCAACCATTGCCCAGGCTGCGGGCCTGCCTCAGTATGAAGCCAGCTCCTGGTTCGGCATGCTGGCGCCGGCCGGCACGCCGCCGGACGTCATCCACCGCATCCAGCAGGAAGTGGCCAAGGCGCTGAACGCCCCGGCCGTGCGCGAACGCCTGCAGGCGCAGGGCGCCGAGCCTGTCGGCAACACGCCGGAGCAGTTCGCCGCGTTCATCCGCGCCGAGACCGCCAAGTGGGCCAAGGTGGTCAAGGATTCCGGCGCCAAGGTGGATTGACGCCGATTTGATCGCCGGCAGGGCGGCGGCGCGTATCGCGCATATACTTGAGGCATCAAATGTCGGCTGCCCGCCCCGTGGGCGGCCCCTGGCGGCCGCGGCCGCACACCTGCGCACCGATGCACTGAAGATGCCAAACCCATCCCCTGCCGCCGGCGCCGACAGCGCGCCGGTCGACCTTGAAACCCGTGCCGACCAGACCGAGCACGAAGCCCTGCGGCTGTGGTTGCGGCTGTTGACCTGCACCACCCTGATCGAGGGCGATATCCGTTCGCGGCTGCGCCAGGATTTTGCCTGCACGCTGCCGCGCTTCGACCTGATGGCACAGCTCGACCGCCATCCGGAAGGCCTGAAGATGGGCGAGCTGTCGCGCCGCATGATGGTGACCGGCGGCAACGTCACCGGCATCACCGACCAGCTGCAGCAGGAAGGCCTGGTCTCACGCGAGGCCCTGCCCACTGACCGCCGTGCCTACCTGATCCGCCTGACCCCGGCCGGGCGCGCCGCGTTCTCGCGCATGGCGCGCGCGCATGAGGACTGGATCGGGCAACTGTTCTCGGGCCTGGCCGAGACCGACCGGCGCGCCCTGTTCCGACTGCTTGGCCGGCTCAAGACCGGCCTGATCTCGCCATGAAGACCCGGCCCTATCTTGTCCTGTGCGGCCTGCTGCCGGTGCTGGCTGCCTGCAGCAGCACGCCGCAGCCGCCGCAGGTCACGCCGGTGAACGCCACCATCAAGCTTGGCCGCGTCACCGAGAAGACGTTCCTGACCCGCCTGGACGTGGCCCAGGTGCCCCCGTACTACGGCGGCGGCACCAGCGTCGGCGTGGGTGCCGCCGCCGTAGTAC
>NZ_JBYTAG010000125.1:0-6555 GCF_058787995.1 Cupriavidus sp. FW305-27 | reverse complement strand
CCACTGGAAATAACATCGCAAATCTATATAACCAAAAGGCTTATGATAGCGGATTCCCGTATCTTGGCTGGAGGCCTGTTCCGTAGTGTCAACGACTGAACTGGGCTCTGTTGCAAAGATTCCCGGGCGAAAATCCTCCAGGAGCTCTTCCAGCATCTCGCGGATGTAATAGATCGCCCCGTCCCCTTCAGTCGATAACCCAGCCGCGGTCAGCAGTCCCCGGTAATTCATGAGCTGAACTAGGCGCTCAACTCGAATGCACCCTTCTTGGTATGAAATCATTTGCTTTATCTCCCCAAGGGTGCCCTTTTCCGCTGTGTATATTCGTTGGCGCTGCACGCCGCTTGTCTACTCTAGCTTTCCCTCATCTTGCAAGGCTGCTATTTCGACAAGGTCAACTGCCCAGAAAAGTCGTTTGTGTACGCGCTCTATGATGCATTAAGGTTCTCACGCGATGAACTGAGACAGATGTTGATAGAGCTAGGATTGATATCCTCCGGCTCACGTTAGCTCCCACCATGAGTCAAAGGGACTGCGATTCCTGCTGACTCGAACTTTTGACTCCGCAGCCGTTACCCAGTTCGAAAGTTGGGTGGAGACCGAGACGTGCAAAGAAGGCTTGAGGATGGAGACTGCCCAAATCCGTGATCGAATGGCGCCTCCCGGCCATGAGCGGCCAATGGCTTTCTACGATGCAACGGCCGAATCTGTACAGCTAACAGTCATCCACAAGATATGAGCGCACCAATAACCACCACGGCTGTCCCTCAATTGCCCAGCCTATCAAGACCATAAGAAGCTCATTTGACGGCACAATCAAGAGCTGAGATTTCGCCAGAGCGAACCAGTCGGTCGTCACGTTAAACCCTAAAGTAGGTCACCTCCACATCTCCAGCCGTCGCGGCGGCACACATAGCCGAAGACTGCGAAAGGACGTGCTCCGCGAAGAAAAGCGCCGTGGCGATCTTGGCGGCGTAGAAGTTCGGATCCTCGGCCGATTTTGCATCTGCAGCGAGCATCGCCCTGGCCAGTTGCCAGCCGGAAAATACGATGCCGCACAGCTTCAGGTACGGCACGCTGCCGGCAAAGACCGCGTTCGGATCAGCCTTGGCGTTGGCAACGACAAATTCCACCACGGCTTCCAGCGCGGCGCGGCCCCTGGCCAGCTGCGCCTGCACCGCGGTGAAGGCAGCGCCGCCGTGTTGGCCCAGCGCGGCTTCGGTTTCCACAATCTGCGCACAGATAGCGCGCGCGACGGCGCCGCCGTCGCGCACGGTCTTGCGGCCGACCAGGTCGTTGGCCTGGATCGCCGTAGTGCCCTCGTAGATCGGCAGGATGCGAGCGTCGCGGTAATGCTGCGCCGCGCCGGTTTCCTCGATAAAGCCCATGCCGCCGTGCACCTGCACGCCGAGGCTGGTGACATCGATCGACAGTTCGGTGCTCCAGCCCTTCACCACCGGCACCATGAACTCGTAGAACGCCTGGCTCTGCCCGCGCACGGCTTCGTCGGGATGCTGGTGCGCCGCGTCGCTGGCGGCCGCGGCCACGTAGGCCACCGCGCGCGCGCCTTCGGTCAGCGCGCGCATGGTCATCAGCATGCGCTTGACGTCAGGGTGGTGGATGATGGTCACCGCCTCGCGCGCCGAACCATCGACCGGGCGGCTCTGCACGCGCTCGCGCGCAAAGGCCACCGCCTGCTGGTAGGCGCGTTCGGATACGGCGATGCCCTGCATGCCGACCGAGAAGCGTGCCGAGTTCATCATGATGAACATGTACTCGAGGCCGCGGTTTTCTTCGCCGACCAGCGTGCCGATCGCGCCGCCATGGTCGCCGAACTGCAGCACCGCCGTGGGGCTGGCCTTGATGCCCAGCTTGTGTTCGATCGAGACGCAATGCACGTCGTTGCGCGCCCCGGTGCTGCCATCGTCATTGACCAGGAACTTGGGCACGATGAACAGCGAGATGCCCTTCACGCCTTCAGGCGCGTTAGGAGTGCGGGCCAGCACGAGATGCACGATGTTCTGCGCCATGTCGTGCTCGCCGTAGGTGATAAAGATCTTGGTGCCGAACACCTTGTACGTGCCGTCGCCCTGCGGCTCGGCGCGGGTGCGCACCGCGGCCAGGTCCGAGCCCGCCTGCGGCTCGGTCAGGTTCATGGTGCCGGTCCACTCGCCCGAGATCAGCTTGGGCAGGAAGGTGGCCTTCTGGGCGTCGGAACCTGCCGTCAGCAGCGCCTCGATGGCGCCGTCGGTCAGCATAGGACAAAGCGCGAATGACAGGTTCGCCGAGTGCAGCATTTCGTGACAAGCAGTCGCGATCAACTTCGGCAGCCCTTGACCACCGAACTGTTGCGAATGTTGAATTCCCTGCCATCCGCCTTGCGCGAATTGCTGGAAGGCCGGTTTGAACCCCGGCGTCGTGATCACCTCCTCTTCCTGCCACCGGCTTGGCTCCAGATCACCGACTCGGTTTAGTGGTGCAACTACTTGCTCGCTAAACTTGGCAGCCTCCTCCAGGACAGAGTATGCGGTTTCCCGTGAAGCCTCCTCAAATCCAGGCAGTCTATTGATAGCCTCAAGACCGGCTAAGGTGTCCAAGACAAAAAACATTTCTTTAAGAGGAGCACGGTACGTCATTGGCTAGTGTCCCTAAATGAGCGAATTTGAGCGAAGTGCAAGAAGGCTGGGGGCTATTGCCTGGAACATGACCAAGACATAGCCAAGGAAGTGCGTCACCTATGTCCTCATCAGGACAGCGCATGCGCCTTACGATTGCGGATGGCCTCATAGCGCATCGCGTAATGCCATCCCAGGTCGGCTGTCGGTCTGGCCTTTCGGCCAGTCTCGACGGCATCCGCAGCGGCAGCGTTGCCTTGCCGTGCCCTCTCTGCAATACCAAACATAATGGCGGCCAACCTGAACAGGTTGTAGGCAATGTAGAAGTCCCAGTGCTCGAGACCCGCACTGCCGTTGGCTTCGGCATACCACTGCAAATATGTCTGTTCGCTCGGGATACCGAGGCCTGCGAAGTCGAGATCAGCGATACCGCGCCACAGCGATGAAGGGATGTGCCAGCTCAGGCAATGATAGGCAAAATCGACGAGCGGATCTCCCAGCGCGGACAACTCCCAGTCCAGCACCCCGATTACCCTGGACTCGCTCGGGTGAAAGACCAGATTGTCAAGGCGGAAGTCGCCATGGACGAGTCGCGTCTCCTCGACCGCGGGGATGTTCCTTGGGAGCCAGCTCATCAGCGCTTGCATGGCGGAACTTTCGAGCGCGCCAGTGGCGCGGCTCTGGCGCGTCCATCCGGCAATCTGACGCGCCAGGTAGTTACCGACAGGACTGTAGTCGGCAAGCCTTACGGCCTGGACATCGATGCGGTGCAGCGCTGCCATCACGCGATTCATCTCCGCGTAGATGGCACTCCGCTCGGCGCTTTGCATACCCGGCAGCGATTGGTCCACCATTACCCTGCCATCGAGGTACTCCATCAGGTAGAACGGGCTGCCAACCACGGACAGGTCTTCGCTGTACAAGTACACGGCGGGGACGGGCACATTACTGCCCTGGAGCGCGCTCATGACGCGAAACTCGCGGTCGATGGCGTGCGCCTTGGGCTGGATGTGCCCGGCAGGCTTCATCCGCAGCACGTAGCGGTGTGCACCGGAGGAGACCAGGAAAGTCGGATTGGACTGGCCACCGGTAAGCCGGGTGGCAGTAAGCGATGCCTGGTTGATCAGCCCGCGCGCGTGGAGCAGCCGGGCCAGCGCGTCCCAATTGCGGTAAGTCGTATCGTTCATTGGACTGTCCTTTGGCTGGTGTGGGAAATCGCGTGACGCATCAGAGCGAGCTGACCAGATGCCCGCCGTCGACGGGCAATACGGCGCCGGTGATGTAATCGGATGCCCCCGATGCCAGCAGCAGCAAGGCGCCATCAAGCTGGGAGGGCTGTCCCAGGCGCCGTTGAGGAATCCGCCGGACCATCGCTTGCCCGCTGGCCGTGTCGAAGAAGGCGCGATTAATCTCCGTAGCAAAGTACCCCGGCGCTAGTGCGTTGACGCGGATGCCATGGCGCGCCCATTCCAGTGCCAGCGATTGCGTCAGGTGGATCAAACCGGCCTTTGCGGCCGTGTATGCGGGAACCTGCTGCGCCACCCGCAGACCCAGAATGGAAGCGATATTGATGATGCTGCCCTGCCGGCCAGCTTCGCGCATCTGCTGCGCGGCGTACTGCGCCACACGCCAGGCGCCGGTGAGGTTGGTATCGATGACCCGCGCCCAATCCTGCTCGCTGGTCTCTAGCGCGGGCCCGGTGGTTGCAATGCCAGCACTGTTGACGACGATGTCCACAGTTCCCCGCGCCTGCTCGGCCTGGAAGAATGCGCCGGATACGGAATCGGGGTCACACACATCCAACTGCACAACACATCCGTCTGCGCCCATCGCCCGGATCTCTGCCAGCAAGCGCTCCCCTTCGGCGAGTCGGCGGCCGGCAAGCACTACGCGGCATCCAGCGTTTGCCAGGGTCAGCGCGAAGTGGCGGCCAAGCCCGCCGAATGCGCCGGTCACAAGTGCCACTTTGCCCTCCAGATCGGGAAAGACAGGTTGTGGACGAGGTGGGGAAGCCATATTTGCAGTCTCCTTCGACGCGGTTGTCGGAGCGCAGGTTAAGCCATCACGTCTGGGAAGCCAGCCACCCGAACGGGGAGGCACCTCACAATGCCCCCGGGGGCAACCCTCAGGATGCCCGGTGCCTCCCCTATTGGGGGGCTGGAAAGCCGTGCCACGGCGCTTACGCTGGCAGGCATCCGGCGTCCCTGGCGCTGCATGCAAGTCATGGCGCATGCTGCCCAGGCCGCTGCCACAGCGATCAAGGAGCTCCTCCGTGACACGGCCTACCCCAATCCACCGCACGCCGTCGGCGTATGCCTATCCGCTGCTGATCAAGCAGCTCCTGCACGCGCCGCTGGCGGTCAATCCGGAACAGGAAATCGTCTACCGCGGTCAGGTGCGGCACAGCTACTGGACCATGCGGCACCGAATCGGCCAACTGGCCAGCGGCCTGCAATCGCTCGGCATTGCACAGGGCGATACGGTGGCAGTCATGGACTGGGACAGCCACCGCTACCTCGAAAGCTACTTCGGCATCCCCATGATGGGGGCGGTGCTGATGACGGTAAATGTGCGCCTGTCGCCGGAACAGATCGCCTACACACTGAACCACGCTGGCGTTAGGCTTCTGATGGTCCACGCCGACTTCCTGCCGGTCGTAGCGGCAATCCGCGACCAGCTGGAATCCGTCGAGTGCCTGGTGCTGATCGGCGACGACACGCTCTCTCTCGAGAGCGCGCCGTTGGCCGAAGGCTTTGTCGCCGAGTACGAAACGCTGTTGGCCGCTTCGCCACCAGACTATCCCTTTCCCGACTTCGACGAGAACGCACGGGCAACTACCTTCTATACGACCGGCACCACCGGTTTGCCCAAGGGGGTGTATTTCAGCCATCGGCAGATTGTTCTCCATACGCTGGCGACCATGGCGGCACTGACCAGCGCGCCAACTCAGGGACGCGTGCATCGGGACGATGTCTACATGCCGCTGACGCCGATGTTCCATGTGCATGCGTGGGGAATGCCCTTCGTGGCAACGGCGCTTGGTATGAAACAGGTCTATCCGGGGCGCTATGCTGCGGACCAACTCCTTCAGCTGGTGCAGAGCGAGCGCATCACCTTCTCCCACGGAGTGCCTACGCTGCTCAACATGATCCTGTCGCACCCGGATTCGGCCGCGGTCGATCTGAGCGGCATGAAGATTATCGTGGGCGGGTCGGCGCTGCCCCGCGGCCTGGCGCAGGCCGCCATCGACCGCGGCATCGACGTGTTCACCGGCTACGGCATGTCGGAGACCTGCCCCATCCTCACACTGGCGCAGGTGAAGACCTCGCTGCTTGGCAATGCCACCACCGAACTCGACGTCCGCACCAAGACAGGCTTGCCGGTTCCGCTGGTCGACCTGCGCATCGTCGATGACGAGATGCGCGACATTGCGCACGATGGCAAGGCCAGCGGCGAAATCGTGGTCCGCGCGCCATGGCTCACGCAAGGCTATTTCGGCAATG
This sequence comes from Cupriavidus sp. FW305-27, assembly GCF_058787995.1. Taxonomy (NCBI): domain Bacteria; kingdom Pseudomonadati; phylum Pseudomonadota; class Betaproteobacteria; order Burkholderiales; family Burkholderiaceae; genus Cupriavidus; species Cupriavidus sp. FW305-27. Next base: position 437 of record NZ_JBYTAG010000125.1, on the reverse strand, counting down.
CGGCGGAGTCCGAGCACCTGTGGGCCGGTGGCTACCTCCATACCAACGACATTGGCTCGATCGACAGCGATGGCTATTTGCAGGTCACCGACCGCATCAAGGATGTGATCAAGAGCGGTGGCGAGTGGGTGTCGTCACTGGAGCTCGAAGACCTGATTTCGCGTCACGCCGCGGTGAGCGAAGTGGCGGTTATCGGCATCAAGGATGCGCGGTGGGGCGAACGCCCGCTGCCGTTGATCGTATTGCGGCCGGGACAGTCGGCCGGAGCAGAAGAGATCCAGGAGCATCTGCGCGATTTCGTCCGCCGTGGCGCGATCTCGAAGTATGCGGTACCGGAACGGGTGCTCTTTGTCGAGGCGATCGAAAAGACCAGCGTGGGCAAGATCAACAAGCGCCTGCTCCGCGACAAGTACCAGGCCGCCCCGCCCCCCTCCCCC
>NZ_JBYTAG010000124.1:0-6907 GCF_058787995.1 Cupriavidus sp. FW305-27 | reverse complement strand
CGCCCGGTCTCCGGCCCGATCCCCGGCACCCGGCCGCTCCTGCCCGCCTGCCCGGTCGCGCGCCGCGCGGTCGGACACGCCGGCACCGCCCTCGCGACCGCGGAACTCATTGCGCCGGTCCCCGCCTGGCACATCGCGCGAGAATTTCTCGCGGGTGGCGTTGTCGCGGTAGGCCACGCCCTGGCGGTGACTGGCGTCATGCTGCCAGCGCCCGCCCGCCTGTACCTTGGTGCGGTCAAAGTTGCGGTCGATATTGGTGGCCCGGTTGACATTGATGTTCACGTCGCCGCCGCCCCAGTTGCAGTTGCCGAAGATCGCCCCGGCGGCGGCCAGCCCGATGCCCCAGGCAAAGCCCGTGGCCAGCGCGGCGCCCGGGTAGTAGGCGGGATAAGGCGGCCAGTAGTACGGCGGGTAGGACGGATAACCCCAGGAGCCGTAGACCACGGTGGGGTTGTAGGCCGGGACGTAGATGACCTGCGGGTCGGCCGGTTCGATGCGCACCACGGTCTGCACGCCTGGCGCCGCCGTGGTCGCGGGCTCGACAATGACCTTCTGCTGTTCGGTGGTCTTGAGGTTGCCGGATTGCTGGGCCTTGTTGCGCAGCCGCTGGACCGCGGCCAGCACGTCTTTCTCCTGGGCCAGGAAGGCATCGCCCAGCTTCTGCGTCCAGTCGAGCTTGTCGTTCATCGGCTCAAGCACCTGCGGGAAGGCCACCAGCGACTTCACGCTGACATCCCAGGGCTGGTCGGCCACGGCCTTGACCGCGGCGTCGCCCTTGACCTTGGGATTGGCCTTGACCCAGCGCGCCGCGTGCACGATCTCCAGCGGATAGGTGGAGGCCATCAGCACCTGCGACAACACGGAATCGGGATAGAGCGCGATCGGCGCGACCAGCGCCTCAAGCTCCTCGGGCTTGAAGGTGGGTGGCGGGTTCTGTAAGTCTTGGGCAGCGGCGCCGCCCGCTCCCGCCACCAGCGCGACAAACAGCCATGCGCAGCCGGACCTGAGCAGCCGCCTGACCAGAAAGGCCATGTTCCCTCCTCGCAGCCGGTGACGGAGCCATCCGAGGCGTACTGGGGCAGCGCGCCGGGCTTGAGGATGTTCTCCTGCCGCGCGCCATTGCCAGCCGGCATACAGAGCGGATATTGCTCCATACGCGCTACGAAGGTAGTACGGAAGACATTGAAATTCAACCGAATTCCGGTCGCCGCCCGGCAAGGGTTGCGACAGGAAAACGGATCGGCATGAGGATTTCCCCCGATTTTGTTCCTATCGTAGAAACGAGCCGCCAGCGCGCATGCAAGCGGTACCCCCAGGTTTGAAGGTGCATGACCGGACCCTCAAGGCACCGGTACGTCAGTGGAGGAAGATCATGGCCAAGCGAAAAGGGAAGCGCCACGGCGGCAACGGGAGCCAGGCGGAGCCGCCGCGCGAACCAGGCCCGGCTGACAGCCTCGACGAAAAGCCGGACCAGCAGCAGCGCGAGCGCATGTCGGAGAAGGAATACCAGAAGGCGCTCTTCACCCTTCATGTCGAGCTGGTCAAGCTGCAGCAATGGGTGCAGGCCAGCGGCAGCAAGGTCTGCGTGGTGTTCGAAGGGCGCGACGGTGCCGGCAAGGGCGGCGCTATCAAGGCCATCACGGAACGCGTCAGCCCGCGCATTTTCCGCGTGGTCGCCCTGCCCGCGCCGACCGACCGCGAAAAGAGCCAGATGTACGTGCAGCGCTACCTGCCGCACCTGCCCGCCGCGGGAGAGATCGTCATCTTCGACCGGAGCTGGTACAACCGCGCCGGCGTCGAACGCGTGATGGGATTCTGCACCGAAGCGCAGGCCGACGAGTTTCTGCGCGCCGTCCCGCTGGTCGAACGCGCCATCGTGCATTCCGGCATCATCCTGATCAAGTACTGGCTCGAGGTCAGCCCGGAGGAGCAGACCCGCCGCCTGCAGGGACGCATCAAGGACGGCCGCAAGGTCTGGAAGCTCACTGACATGGACTTGCGCTCGTACAGCCGCTGGTACGACTATTCACGCGCGCGCGACGCCATGTTTGCCGCATCCGATACCGACTATGCCCCATGGCATGTGGCCAATTCCAATGACAAGCGCCGGGCGCGCCTGAACATCATCACGCACCTGCTGGCACAGATCCCGTACCAGGCGATCGAACGCAAGCCGGTCAAGCTGCCTGCCAGGCAGAAGGCGGGCGGATACCGGGAGCCCGACTATCCCTATCGGTACGTCGAAGACCGGTACTAGCTACTTCGGCAGCTTGCGCGACCTCCAGTTGCCGTCCTTCTCCTTGCAGTACCACCCGGTCCAGGCTTCGGTTTCGCCGGCCCGGCGGAATTCACTGCGCAGTTGCCGGCAGCGGTCGCCGTGGTCGCGCCGGGACTGCAATGGCGTGAAGGAACCTTCGACCTGCCGCTCGCGCGTGTCGGGCGGCAGCCTGAACGTCATGCGGGCGCCGTCGGCGCCCTGCTCCAGGGTCCTGCGGAAGACAGCCGTCAACGCCGTGAGCTGGTCCTGGGTAAGCGTGCCGACGATGGTGCCGCCCAGGTAGTGGTCAAAATAGGCAACGGCCGGCCCCGCCGACATTGCACCCGCCAGCATTGCGGCACTGCATGCCAGCGCGTGCAGGATCGTGTATCGCCTGTTCATCTTGCCTCCTCCGCCATGGCACGCCCCCAATCGGGCAAGCGCGGAAGCACCGGACCCACATGCCCGCCAGCCGCGGCAGCGGCCTATTCGAAGCGCTCGGTCAGCACCATCGCGTCCACCTTGCGCTGCTTCCAGAACAGGTGGTTGATGCGCGGCTGCAGCAGCCGCAGCGCGGCCCCATCGACCGAATTGAAATGCAGCGACACCGCCGGGCGGGTGCCGTCTCCCGGAACGCGCTCGATCTCATCGCAGGCCGGGAAGCCGTAACGACCGATGAACTCCTGGATTTCCTCGTCGGTTGTCGCCGTATCGATATTCACAAGCATCAGCACACTCATTGACGTCTCCTGAAGGCTCGGGATGCCAGACAGCCCGGTTCCGATGCGGCCCTTGAATCCGCGGGCCCATCTCCCCTTCCTATCTTTAAGCCAGGCCGGATCGGAAGGCAAACTTTGATTCCCGATAAGGAGTCCAGGGCAGATTCCGCCACCTGCGGCGGCTTCGATCCGGCTGGCGCCGGACCGTGCGCCGACACTAGCGCCCTGCCGCGCGGTAGCGCATCGCGAATTGCCACCCCAGTTCGGCCAGCGGCGCCGCCTTCCTGCCTGTCTCCACGGCATCCGCCGCGGCGGCGTTGCCGCTCCTGGCTCGCTGCCCGATGCCGTGCATGATCGCCGCGAGCCGGAAGAAGTTGTAGGCAAGATAGAAGTCCCAGTGCTCGAGCGCGTGCGTGCCGTTGGCCTCGCCGTACCAGCGCAGGTAGGTCGCCTCGTCGGGAATGCCCAGCGCCTGCAGGTCGAGCCCGCCGATACCGCGCCACAGGTCGGCCGGGATATGCCAGCTCATGCAGTGGTAGGCCAGGTCCGCCAGCGGGTGGCCGAGCGTGGACAGCTCCCAGTCGAGCACGCCGATGACGCGGGGCTCGGTGGGATGGAAGACGAGGTTGTCCATGCGGTAGTCGCCATGTACCACGCTGGTCTGCTCCGCGTCCGGGACGTGCTGCGGCAGCCACTCTGCCAGCGCCGCCAGCGCCTTGTTGTCGCCGATGCCGGTGTCTCGGCACTGGCCGGCCCAGCGCGCGACCTGGCGCGCCACGTAGCCACCGCTCCGGCCATAGTCCGCCAGGCCGGCGGCGCGGTAATCCACCCGGTGCAAGGCGCCGATCACGCGGTTCATCTCGCGGTAGAGCGCGGCGCGCTGTTGCTGGGACTGGCCCGGCAGGGACTGGTCATAGACCACGCGGCCCTGCAGGAATCCCATCACGTAGAAAGGCGTGCCAAGGATCGCGGTGTCTTCGCTGTACAGGTGGACCCGCGGCACCGGCACGTCGCTGTCGCGCAGCGCGCGCATCACGCGGTACTCGCGGTCGATGGCATGTGCGGACGACAGCAACTGGCCCGGCGGCTTGGTGCGCAGCACGTATTGCTGCGCACCGCAGGCCAGCCGGTAGGTCGGATTGGACTGGCCGCCGGCAAGGCGCTCCAGGGTCAGTTCGGGCCGGTCGATCAGGCCTTCTGCGTGCAGCAGCGCTGCCAGGGCTGCGCTGTCGAAACCCGATCCGCCAGTCGCGGCGGGAACTGCAAGGGCTGGTTGCACCGGATCGCTCTCCTCGATTGCGGCTGGGCTCACAGCGAGCTGACCGCGTGGCCGCCGTCCACGGGCAGCACCGTACCGGTCATGTAGTCGGAAGCATCCGAGGCCAGCAGCAGCAGCGCACCGTCGAGCTGGCGGGCCTGGCCGAGCCGGCGCTGCGGAATGCGGCCGATCATGGCCCGGCCGCTGTCGGTCTCGAAGAAGCTGCGGTTGATGTCGGTTTCGAAGTAGCCCGGCGCCAGCGCGTTCACGCGGATCCCGTGCCGCGCCCATTCCAGCGCCAGCGAGCGCGTCAGGTGGATCAGGCCCGCCTTCGCGGCGGTGTAGGCGGGGACCTGCTGCGCCACGCGCAGGCCGAGGATCGACGCGATATTGACGATGCTGCCGCCGCTGCCGGAGTCGCGCATCATCCGCGCCGCGCATTGCGCCACGCGCCAGGCGCCGTTCAGGTTGGTATCGATCACGCCTTGCCAGGCGGCCTCGTCCACCTCCATGGCCGGCCCGGTGGTGGCGATGCCGGCGCTGTTGACGACCACCCGGACCGGGCCGAGCTGTTGGCGCGCCGTCTCGAACGCCGCACCGACCGACGCCGGATCCCTGACGTCGAGCGCAACGACGCAGCCTTGCCCGCCCTGCCTGCGCAGCTCCGCCAGCACGGCCTCGCCTTCGGCCACGCGCCGCCCCGCCAGTGCCACCTTGCAGCCGGCGCGCGCCAGCGTCTGCGCAAAATGCAGGCCCAGGCCGCCAAAGGCCCCGGTCACCAGCGCCACCTTACCTTCCAGGTCGGCGAACAGGCCGAGGTTGCGTTCTTGCTGGTTCATTGCCTGTCTCCTCTGCATCGGGCTCAGGCGGCCTTGAGCATGTCCTCGACCACCTTCTTGGCGTCGCCGAACACCATCATGGTCTTGTCCATGTAGAACAGCTCGTTGTCCAGCCCGGCATAGCCGGCAGCCATCGAGCGCTTGTTGACGATGATGGTCTTGGCCTTGTACGCCTCCAGGATCGGCATGCCGGCGATCGGCGACTGGGGGTCGTTCTTGGCCGCCGGGTTGACCACGTCGTTGGCGCCCAGCACCAGCACCACGTCAGCCTGGCCGAACTCGCTGTTGATGTCTTCCATCTCGAAGACCTGGTCGTACGGCACCTCGGCCTCGGCCAGCAGCACGTTCATGTGACCCGGCATGCGGCCGGCCACCGGGTGGATCGCGTACTTGACGGTCACGCCCTTCTCCGTGAGCGCTTCGGTCAATTCTTTCAGCGCGTGCTGCGCGCGCGCCACCGCCAGGCCGTAGCCCGGCACGATGATGACCGTCTCGGCGTTGCCCATCAGGAAGGCGGCGTCGTCGGCCGAGCCGGACTTCACGCTGCGCTGCGCCTGCCCTGCCGGCCCGCTCGCGGCGGTGGCGTCGCTGCCGAAGCCCCCAAGGATCACGTTGAAGAACGAGCGGTTCATCGCCCGACACATGATGTACGAAAGGATCGCGCCGGAGGAACCCACCAGCGAGCCGGCGATGATCAGCATCGGGTTGTTCAGCGAGAAGCCGATGCCCGCCGCCGCCCAGCCCGAGTACGAGTTCAGCATCGACACCACCACCGGCATGTCGGCGCCGCCGATCGGGATGATGATCAGCACGCCCAGCACGAAGGCGAGCGCCAGCATGACCAGGAACGGCATCCACGCCTGCGTCAGAAAGAACGCAATGCCGAAGCCCACCATCGCCACCGCCAGCAGCAGGTTCAGCCAGTGCTGGCCGGCAAACACCACCGGCGCGCCCTGGAACAGGCGGAACTTGTAGCGCCCGGCCAGCTTGCCGAAGGCGATCACCGAGCCCGAGAACGTGATGGCACCGACGAAGCAGCCGATGAAGAGTTCGATGCGGTTGCCCAGCGGAATGTCGTGCGAACCGGCAGCCGTGATGCCGAAGGCAGCGGGCTCCGCCACTGCCGCCACCGAGATAAACACCGCGGCCAGGCCGATCAGCGAGTGCATCGCCGCCACCAGTTCCGGCATCTTGGTCATCTGCACCTTCTTCGCCACATAGGCGCCGATGCCGCCGCCCACCACCAGCGCGGCCAGGATCAGCGCCAGGCCGGTGCCCGGCGCGGACGGGTCCGCCCCGCCGGACAACAACCCACTCTTCAGCTTGAAGATCAGCGCCACCGTGGTAAGCGCCGCGACCACCATCCCGGCCATGCCGAAGACATTGCCGCGCCGCGCCGTGGTCGGGTGTGACAGCCCCTTGAGCGCCTGGATAAAGCACACGGACGCGCCCAGGTAGGACAGCGTCACCATATTCATCGACAGGCCATTCATTGCGCCACCTCCGCCAGCTTTCCGCCGGGCTGCCCCTTGGCTTCGGGCTGCGCCCTGGGTGCCTTCTTCCTGAACATCCCCAGCATGCGCTGCGTGACCAGGAAGCCGCCGAACACATTGACGGCAGCCAGCGCCACTGCCAGCGTGCCCATGGCGCGGCCAACATAGCCCTCGGTCAAGCCGGCGGCCAGCATGGCGCCGACGATGATGATGGCCGAGATTGCGTTGGTCACCGCCATCAGCGGCGTGTGCAGCGCGGGGGTGACCGTCCAGACCACGTGGTAGCCCACGTAGATCGCCAGTACAAAGATGATCAGGTTGATCACCGTGTGGCTAACCAT
>NZ_JBYTAG010000123.1:0-7424 GCF_058787995.1 Cupriavidus sp. FW305-27 | reverse complement strand
CGCGTGGCGGCTGAACGGCGGCGTGTCGCGCACGCTGCGCTTCGGCTATGGCGAGCAGGTGCTGGAGGTGACGCTGAATACCGATGCACGCGGCAGCACGCTGATCTACGCGAACCAGGTTGTGTCCTTCGCCTGCAACTGCCAGGGAGATGAGATCCGCGTCGACCTCGGTACGCGCCACGCGCACGGCCAAGTGCATGCCGACGGCGAGGTGTTTCATGCCTTCCATGCCGGTGGTCACGTAAGCCTGACCTGGCTCGATCCACTGGCGCACGCTGGCGAGGCTGAAAGCGAAGACGGCAAGCTGACCGCGCCGATGCCCGGCAAGGTCATTGCCGTGATGGTCGAGGCGGGCAGCATCGTGACGCGCGGGGCCCCGCTGCTGGTGATGGAGGCCATGAAGATGGAGCACACCATCAGCGCACCGGTGGATGGTGTGGTCAGTGAAGTGCTCTATGGGGTTGGCGAGCAAGTGGCTGAAGGGTCGCAGCTCCTGGCGTTTGAAGCCTGATAATCGTGGGGAGGTTTCCGGCAATGCAACCAGACAAAGTCAAGATCGTGGAAGTCGGTCCACGCGATGGCCTCCAGAACGAGAAGGCGTTAGTGCCGACCGAGATCAAGGTCGCATTGATCGACCAGCTGACCGAGGCAGACGCCGGAGATAGAGCGATTGTCGGGGCAAAGACTGAAAGCCGATCAGCCCTTGCAGCGGGTGGCCACGGATCCATCCCCGGCGGCAGCACCATTGACAGTTCCAGGGTGTAACTAGCATCTGTACGGATGCGCACACCAATGAACGGCTGGGGGCTTGAGGCGCAATTGGCAACGGCAATGCGCTCCAAGCGCTCAGCCACTAGTCCGTTGTTCAGCACCGGATACCCTGGCAACCAACCAGCAATGCGAGTCCAGCCGCTTCGGCAAAGTTGGTCAAGCTCACCACCCCAAAATTGCGCAGCAGCTCGTAGCTGCTGATTCGCCGGTCGGCCCAGGCCATCACTAATAGGTTGTTGGCAGTGAATAGCTTGGCGCCGGGCACTACCAGCAGCAGCCCTAATGAAGACACCAGGCTAGCTACCAATCATGCAGCTGGTGGCGAACCCTAAACTTGGGTCGCTGGCAACCCGTACGGAATTCAGCGCTCCCCGCCCGATGAAAGCACCGGCCAGTATGCCCAAGCATCGCCATTTGCAGCAGCGGCAGGCGCGCCTTGGCCACCCCGACGGTTTGCACCCGCTCGGCGATTTCGCAACCTTCAAATGCCAGGCCACATGAGCCTAATAGTGCACCAGCGGCCCTGCCGCGACTTAGTTGGCAATCGAAAGTCATATTTTCAGCACTGATGCTAGGCAGCGCGAAAAACCGTGCTTGATTCGCGTCAACAACTCCTGGCAACCCGAGTCGGGAACCGAACCTTCGCGACTTGACCTACCGCGGCTACATAGAATGGCTACAGGGCGACGGCGTGAAGGGGGCTCGCGATGACCATCATGGAGAACATAGCGATTGCTATCTCGCGCGGGCCGTCATGGCGAGGTGAGCAGACGGAAATGTGCGAGCACAAGGGCATCGGACATCCCGATAGCCTATGCGATGGGGCTGTCGAAGCTGCGGCTCGCGCCTTGTGCCGCGCATACTTCGAAGCCTATGGCGCAGTCCAGCACTTCAATCTGGACAAGGCGCTACTCATCGGCGGCATGAGCGCGCCAAAGTTCGGCGGTGGCAAAGTGCTGCGCTCAACGCGGTTGATAGTATCCGGCCCTGTTACCGAACTTCCGTCGGCCAAGGCCGAGCTAGTTGTCGAGCAGGCCATTCGCGAGTACCTGGCGACATCCTTGGGCGACATTGGCAATGACATCCGGATCGAGCCAATCCTCCGCCCCTCGGCCCCGAACCTCCGGCGCGTGACCAATGCAGCGTCTCTTTCGCTGTCCAATGACACATCCTTTGGCGTCGGCTATGCGCCACTCTCATCGCTTGAAAGAGCAGTGCTGTTGATTGCCGAGCTTCTGCGCTCACGTGCCGACAGGGGAATGTTTGAGGCGGCGGGCCTCGATTACAAGGTGATGGGGAGTCGGCTGGGTGCGCATCACCGTCTCACTCTTGCGCTGGCGTTTGTCGACCGATGCGTCCAAGGCGTCGATGAGTACTTCATCCTCAAGGGCCGGATTGGGTCGTATCTGGCCGAGCACATCGGCACCGACTGTGAGATTGCAATCAATACCCTCGATCGCCGGGATGCTTGCGACGAAAGCGGGATTTACCTGACGGTCACTGGCTTAAGTGCTGAGCATGGTGATGACGGCCAGGTCGGCCGCGGAAACCGGGTCAATGGCCTGATTACCCCCTATCGGCCAATGTCGCTGGAGGCCGCAGCGGGCAAGAACCCGGCGTCACATGTCGGCAAGCTCTACAACGTGCTCGCCCACCGGTTAGCCTCTCATATTCAGGCAAGCGTGGATGGCGCGGATGAAGTCGTCGTCCGGCTTCTCTCCGGAATTGGACGCCCCATCGACCAGCCCCAACTGTTTGCCATTGATGTCGTGGCCGAGCGCGGCCTCTCGAGCGCCCAGGAGCAGCAAGTTCGTGAACTCGCGACGCTACAGCTGGCGCAGCTTCCTGCCTTGGTCAATGAGCTGGTCTATGGCACGGTAGCGGTCTTCTAGGCCCGGTGTATGGGGAGCAAAGCAACCTCGGCGCCGGCATCGGCTGGCCGAGCGGCTTCCCAGCCTTCAAACACATACGTCATGCGGCGTTCGACATTCATTCCTGAATCGGCACCCACCGCACCCCCGACCACCCATGAACGCTTGATTGAAATCAAGAAGCAAATCGACTGGTCACCCAGAATGAAAATGTAATTTATGCGCTGCAGCCCCTCTTAATAGCCCCAAGGAGAGGATGGAATGCCGACCAAGTCCACCACCCCTAATGGGGGGAGTTACGGCCTCACCGAAGCCCAGGCAGCTCCAACGGCCGCCGCAGGCCCAGCCGCCTCGCAGCAGCTCGTGCGTGACCCGGTCTGTGGCATGGAGATCTCCCCACGGGAGGCCGCTACCAGCACGGAGCTCGACCAGAAGCGATACTGGTTCTGCTCTCCACACTGTGAGCAGGTTTTCCTAGCCAACCCGGCGAAATATGTTCTTCACCCCGTTGATAGGCGTAGCTCGGCTGGGCCCTCCCGCAGTCCTAGCCCACCCGGCGTCGCTCCTATCCCTGCGGCGACGCCCGCGCTTGCTTCCCACGCCGCTAAGCAACTCGCCAAGGACCCTATTTGCGGAATGATGGTGGACAAGGCTACGGCCCTCTCCGCCGAGCGTGGCAACCGCAAGTACTACTTCTGCAGCGAGAGCTGCCTTCGGACCTTCGAGTCGCCAGAGAGCGAGTTGAAAGCCATGAAGACGCGCGTGACCATTGCGCTCACGGGCGTGCTCGCGCTGGCGGTGCTGCGGGCTGGCGCCTTCCTGGCACTGGCAGCCGGCGCGACGCTCGTGACTTGGGCCCCGATTCCCGCCTTGCCTTGGTTCACGTGGGGGATGTGGCTATTCCTTCTCGTCACGCCGGTCCAGTTCATTGGCGGCTGGAGCTTCTACAAGGGCGCATGGAACGCCATCCGGACGCGCAATATCAATATGGACTTCCTCATCGCCCTGGGGACGTCCGTCGCCTACTTCTACAGCGTAGTAGTGCTGTTCTTTCCGTCCTGGCTGCCCGTCAAGGTCGAAGAGCGAGACGTCTACTTTGAGGTGTCGGCGGTCATTATCGCCTTCGTGCTGCTGGGGAAATACATGGAGGAAATCATCAAGAAGAAATCCTCCGCCGCTGTTCGACGCCTGCTCGACCTGCGCCCCGCCGTCGCTCACGTGCTTCGCGACGGGACGGAGGTGGAAATCCCGGCTGAAAGCATCATGGTGGGCGAAGCGGTCGTTGTACGCCCCGGCGAGAAGATTCCCACTGATGGCAAGGTTATCGATGGCCAATCCAGTGTCGATGAATCGATGCTGACCGGCGAGTCGATGCCCGTGGAAAAGAAGCCTGGTGCCGCTGTCATTGGCGGCACGCTAAACCGCAGTGGCGCCTTCACCTTCCAGGCCACAAAAATCGGAGCGGACACCGCTCTCGCTCAGATTATCAGGATGGTCGAGGACGCCCAGGCCAGCACCGCGCAGATTCAGAGACTGGCGGACCAGGTCACCGGCTACTTCGTACCTGCGGTTGTTTCGGTCGCGATGCTGGCATTAGTGGGATGGACCGTCGCCGGTCATTTTCCGCAGGGACTGCTCGCATTCGTGGCTGTTCTGATTATCTCCTGCCCCTGCGCGCTAGGCGTCGCCACGCCAGCAGCGCTGATGGTCGGCGTCGGCAAGGGCGCGGACAACGGCATCCTGATACGCGGCGGTGAAGTGCTGGAGCGGGCCGAGAAGCTCACCGCGGTTGTCTTTGACAAGACCGGGACGATTACGCGCGGAGAGCCGACCTTGACCGATGTCATCCCCCTTTCTGGGCGAGAGAAATCTGACCTGCTGACTCTTGCTGCCGCTGTGGAAGCCGGGTCCGAGCACCCTTTGGGCGAAGCCATCGTGCGCGCCGCACAGTATCGCGCGCTCACCATTCCCAAGGCAGCCAGCATCAGCGCATTGTCTGGCATGGGCATTCAGGGCCTCGTCGACGGTCAGCAAGTCTGGCTGGGCAACCGGCGTCTCTTTGCACGCCAAGGCATCCCAATCGAATCGGCCGAATCTGTACTCGGGAAGCTCGAGGCCGATGGCAAGACAGCCATGCTGGTCGGCGCCGGCACACAATTGCTCGGCGTAGTGGCCGTGGCTGACACTGTGAAACCGGAAGCGAGCGAGGCAATCGCGGCATTGAAGGCGCGCGCCATCAAGGTTGTGCTACTGAGCGGTGACAACCGCCGCACCGCCGAGGCAATCGGCCGGCAGGTTGGCATTGAGCATGTCATTGCCGAGGTGATGCCGGAAGACAAGGTCGAGACCATTCACGCATTACAGAAGCAAGGGGAGGTCGTGGCCATGGTGGGAGACGGCGTCAATGACGCACCGGCGCTTGCCGCAGCGGACATCGGCATTGCCATCGGCTCAGGCTCGGATGTCGCGAAGGAAACTGGGAGCATCATCCTCATTCGCGATGACGTGCGTGACGTGGTTGCCGCCATTGAGCTGTCCCGCGCGACGATGCGCAAAATCAAACAGAACCTCTTCTGGGCGTTCATCTACAACACCATCGGCATCCCTATCGCCGCACTTGGACTCCTGAACCCCATCTTTGCCGCAGCAGCAATGGCACTGTCCTCATTGAGTGTGGTAGCCAACTCCGCATTGCTGAAGCGTGTACGACTTGGCTCCAGAATTGCCAGCCCGGAGGCGAGATGAAACACCCGGTGGCATGGATTTGCGCTGCCTTTGCAATGCTGCTCGCGGCAGCTATCGTCTACCGGTTTGGGCTGACACCGTTCACCATACTGGTTGGCCTACTCCTGCTGTCCTGTCCGGTCGTTGTGGTGTGGTTGAGTCTTCGCCTTTCGCGACAGTGCGAGCGCGATATACGAAACGCAGTTGAGCGTGAACGCCAAGACAACGGTTGAAGAGAGGGTCTATGAACTGGTTATCACAGAGTCTCACTTGGCTCCTGCTTGGCGGAACGGCGAACAGTTTTTCAGCAAGACCAAGCGAGATACATACACCGACGTCATCGGCACCATGGCTGCTGCCAGGCGGTACGGCGTTCGCTTTATAGGAGGAAAACATGAACCACGACCACAACGGTCATGAGCGGCCTGGCGACGCACTGCGCACCGTGGCCAGGTCCAAGCTGGTCATGATTGGCTTTCTGCTGGTGATTGCCTACTTCCTATGGACTGAACACCGGGCACACGTCATTCAGTTCCTGCCATTTCTTCTGCTGGCCGCCTGCCCCTTAATGCACATCTTCATGCACGGTGGACATGGACATGGACACGGTCACGGACCGGATGACGCCACCAAGGACACGAACGCCAAAGGAGAGCGATGATGCAACCCGAAACACAATCCAGCTACGGTCTCTGGTCGCTGGTCATTATCAACTCAGCTGTCTTCATCATCTTCGCCTTCAGCTTCACCAAGCCGAAGACCCAGCGCGACTGGCGCTCGTTTGGCGCGTTCTCCGCGTTCATTGTGGCGCTCTTTACAGAGATGTATGGCATCCCCCTGAGTATCTATCTCCTGCTACCGTGGCTTTCGGCGAAGTTCCCGGGAATCGACTTCCTCTCGCATGATGCCGGTCATCTTCCGGAGATGATTTTCGGCTGGAGGGGCAACCCGCACCTGGGGCCATTTCACATCGCCAGCGACATCTTGATTTTTGGCGGCTTCATCATGCTGTCTTCCGCCTGGCGCATTCTGTACCTGGCCCAGCAGCAGCACCGCCTGGCGACCACGGGTCTCTATGCGCGCATGAGGCACCCCCAGTATGTCGCGTTCGTCCTGATTATGTTCGGCTTCCTGCTGCAGTGGCCGACGATAGTCACTCTGGTGATGTTCCCCATCCTGGTCTGGATGTATGTTCGGCTGGCCAAGTCGGAGGAGCAGGACGCACTGGCCGAGTTCGGGCAAGCATATGAGGAATATCGCCAAAAGACACCAGCGTTCATTCCGCATATCTCAGCCCGAGATGTTCCGCGGACGCGTCCTCATTGAATTCAACCGTCATCTTCCTTGCACCCGGAGGCTGCCATGAAACCCTTCAAGACTGGTTTGACGCTATCCGCCACGGTCGTGCTGTTCTACGTTCTATGCACGCTCGTCTGGATGGTTCTTCCTGAGCCCTTCATGAATTTCATGAACGCGCTCTTTCACGGGCTCGATTTCCGGCGCCTTCAGACCGGCGAATCAGTATCGTGGTGGTCCATCATCTATCCAGCCTTTGTGTTTGCGGTGTGGTTCTTCGCTGCCGGGGCATTCTTTGCATGGTTACACAACAGCCTTCAAGGAGAGACCTGATACCAAGAATGCCGATATGACTCCAAGTCCTTGCGCCACAGCTCTTTACGAGCTCGTGTCACCACTGGCATTGAGACTCTGCTCCCCAAGCCACAGGTCGAAGAGATGTTGCGCCAGGGAAAGGGAGACCACCCCTTCTCCACGCTTCGGGTCAACGACCCCAATCTGGTCCAGGACCTCGAAGCTGCCAATGCCTCGGCAACGCAAAGAGTACAGCGAGAGTACTGCGCAAATCATTGATGCAGAAGTGCGGACGATTCTGGGCGACGCCAGTCAGCGGGTGAAGCAAACATTGCTGGCAAACCGGCACAAGCCAGACGCGCTGGCAAAGCTACTGCTCGAACAGGAGGTCGTAGACCGACCTTCGCTGGAGCTGTTGCTCAACGAAAAAGTTACCCCGCTTTCACCTGGAAAGCCCCACCCTTTCCC
>NZ_JBYTAG010000122.1:0-8067 GCF_058787995.1 Cupriavidus sp. FW305-27 | reverse complement strand
CCCATCGCCCACCGCTGCCGCACCTGCCCCGCCCACTGCCGGCGGCCGGGTGTTGCGGATCCTGCTCGTGCGCGACCCGCATGACGCCGACCCGCTGAACGTCGAGACCATCCGCGGCGGGCTGGTCAGCGCCGGCTTTACCGAGATCCAGATCGTCGATGCCGACCTGCGCCTGCCGGATGTGATCACGGCGACCCAGCCCGACATGCTGATCATCGCGTCTGAATCCGCCGCGCGCGACACCATCGAGCATGTCTGCGTCTCGACCCAGCATGCGCCGCGCCCGATCGTGCTGTTCACCGACAACGACGACAGCCAGCGCATCAAGGCAGCGCTGACGGCGGGGATCACCGCCTATATCGTCGACGGCCTGCGCGCCGAGCGCGTCAAGACCGTGCTCGACGTCGCCTACACACGCTTCGAACTGGATCAGCAGCTGCGCGCCGAGCTCGATGCCACCCGGCTCAAGCTGGCCGAGCGCAAGGTGGTCGAGCGCGCCAAGGGACTGCTGATGCAGGCGCGCGGCCTCAGCGAGGACGAGGCCTACAAGCGCCTGCGCAGCATGGCGATGGAGCGCGGCCTGAAGCTGGTGGACGCGGCCCAGCGCGTGATCGACGTGATGGGCTGAGCCGCTCCCGCCTGCCAGCCGTGGTGCGCCGCCGCACGCGACTGGTGCAATGCACGCTCCTGGCGCTGCCGCGCTGCGTCACCTCCCTCCCCTGCTCCCCCGAATGTGGCGGCGGCCAGCGCGCGCGCACCACATCCGATCATTTCCCCCCGATCCGTCACAAATCCGCCCTCGAATGCTGCACTGCACAGGCTGGCACACGCCTTGCGTTATGCAGGTATCGGCCAACGGCGGCCGACCAACAATTTCGGCGGACACGGCCAACGCGGGCTGCGTCACGCCACGGACAACGGCGTCCCTGCGCCGCACCGGTCTTCTGGCGAAGCCGGTCGCGGAGGGGACGCCTTTTTTCTTGGAGCCATGCAATGCCCTCTCGCCTCAGGATTGCCAAGCCGCTGCACGCAGCCGTCCACGTTCCCGACGCGGCTGCCGACGCCGTGCCGGCCAGCAGCGGCCGCCGCCGCGCGCTTGCCACCATCGCCGGCGCCAGCGTGATGACGCTGGTCGATCCGCTGGTGCGCGCCGGTGCGTGGGCAGCGGGCTCGGACGCGCCCGAGAAGACCGACGTGCGCATCGGCTTTATCCCGCTGACCGACTGCGCCTCGGTGGTGATGGCCGCGACGCTCGGGCTGGACAAGAAATACGGCATCAAGATCACGCCGACCAAGGAAGCCTCATGGGCCGGCGTGCGCGACAAGCTGGTCAACGGCGAGCTGGACGCGGCGCACGTGCTGTACGGACTGATCTACGGCGTGCAGCTGGGCATCGGCGGCCCGAAGAAGGACATGGCCGTGCTGATGAACCTGAACCACAACGGCCAGGCCATCACGCTGTCGTCCAAGCTCGCCGAGAAAGGCGTCAAGGACGGCGCCAGCCTGAAGGCGCTGATGATGAAGGAGAAGCGCGACTACACCTTCGCCCAGACCTTCCCCACCGGCACGCACGCAATGTGGCTGTACTACTGGCTGGCGGCCAACGGCATCAACCCGATGCAGGACGCCAAGGCCATCACGGTGCCGCCGCCGCAGATGGTGGCCAATATGCGCGTGGGCAATATGGACGGCTTCTGCGTGGGCGAGCCCTGGGGCGCGCGCGCCATCGCCGACAAGATCGGCTTCACCGCCGAGACCACGCAGGCCATCTGGAAGGGCCACCCCGAGAAGACCCTGGGCACCACCGCGGAGTTCGTGCAGAAATACCCCAACACCGCGCGCGCGATGGTGGCCGCAGTGCTGGAGGCATCGAAGTTCATCGATGCGTCGGCCTCCAACCGCCGCAAGACCGCCGAGACCATTGCCGCCAAGTCCTACGTCAACACCGACATGGACATCATCCTGGACCGCATGCTGGGCCGCTACACCAACGGCCTGGGCAAGACCTGGGACGACCCCGACGCGATGAAGTTCTACCAGGACGGCGCCGCCAACTACCCGTACCTGTCCGACGGCATGTGGTTCCTGACCCAGCACAAGCGCTGGGGCTTGCTGAAGGAACATCCGGACTATCTCGCCGTGGCCCGGCAGGTCAACCGCATCGACGTCTACAAGCAGGCCGCCGCCGCCGCGCAGGTGCCGCTGCCCAAGAGCGACATGCGCAGCGCCAAGCTGATCGACGGCGTGGTCTGGGACGGCAAGGACCCCAAGGCCTACGCCGACGGTTTCAAGATCAAGGCCTGACGCAAGCCTTCCCCCACTGATCCGCAGTGCCCCTGACGAAAGGAGCCAGACGTGAATGCCATAGCCCACCCCACGCCCGATGGTGCAACCGTAGCCGCCAGCGCCGACCCCGACACCAAGGAGCGGGCGCGCCGGCGCGAGCAGGAAATCGCCGCGCAGGCACGGCGCGCGCAACGCCGCGAGGCGGTCGCCGCGCTGGTGCTCAAGGCCGTGCCGCCGGTACTGGGCTTTGCCCTGTTCGTGCTGGCCTGGCACGGCATCGCCACGATGATCCCGGCCATTCCCACGCCGCAGGCCACATGGAACGCCGCGGTGCCGCTGTTTGCCGACCCGTTCTACCGCAACGGGCCCAATGACCAGGGCATCGGCTGGAACGTGCTGGCATCGCTGGCGCGCGTCGCGGCGGGCTTCGGCCTGGCCGCGCTGGTCGGCATCCCGGCCGGCTTCCTGATCGGGCGCTTCGCCTTCCTGAACGCGATGACCGCGCCGGTGATCAGCCTGCTGCGCCCGGTCTCGCCGCTGGCGTGGCTGCCGATCGGCCTGCTGCTGTTCAAGGCCGCCAACCCGGCCGCGATCTGGGCAATCTTCATCTGCTCGATCTGGCCGATGGTGATCAACACCGCGGTCGGCGTCACGCGCGTGCCGCAGGACTACCTGAACGTGGCGCGCGTGCTGGACCTGTCGGAATGGAAGGTGTTCACGCGGGTGCTGTTCCCCGCGGTGCTGCCCTACATGCTGACCGGCGTACGGCTGTCGATCGGCACCGCGTGGCTGGTGATCGTCGCGGCCGAGATGCTGACCGGCGGCACCGGCATCGGCTTCTGGCTGTGGGACGAATGGAACAACCTGAAGGTCGAGCACATCGTGATCGCGATCTTCGTGATCGGCATCATCGGGCTGCTGCTGGAGCATGCGCTGCTGGCGCTGGCCCGGCGCTTCAGCTACGGCACCAACTGACACGCGGGGAGAATCGCCATGGACAAGTTCGTCAGCATCGAAAACGTCGGCCAGACCTTCAAGACCCGCAAGGGCCCGTTCGTCGCCCTGCGCGATATCAACCTGCATATCGCCGAGGGCGAGTTCATCACGCTGATCGGCCATTCAGGCTGCGGCAAGTCCACGCTGCTGAACCTGGTCGCGGGACTGGCCACGCCCACCACCGGCGCGCTGATCTGCGCCGGGCGCGAGATCGCCGGGCCGGGGCCGGAGCGCGCGGTGGTGTTCCAGAACCATTCGCTGCTGCCGTGGCTGACGTGCTTCGAGAACGTCTACCTGGGCGTGGAGCGCGTCTTCGCCGCCAGCGAGAGCAAGCCGCAGCTCAAGGCGCGCACGCACGACACGCTGGCGCTGGTGGGCCTGACGCACGCCGAGAACAAGTATCCGCATGAGATCTCCGGCGGCATGAAGCAGCGCGTGGGCATTGCCCGCGCGCTGGCGATGGCGCCCAAGGTGCTGCTGATGGACGAGCCCTTCGGCGCGCTCGATGCGCTCACGCGCGCGCACCTGCAGGACGAGCTGATCAAGATCGTGGCGCGCACCCGCAGCACCGTGGTGATGGTGACCCACGACGTCGACGAGGCCGTGCTGCTGGCCGACCGCATCATCATGATGACCAACGGTCCGGCCGCGACCATCGGCGAGATCCTGAAGGTGGAGCTTCCGCGTCCGCGCGACCGCGTCGCGCTGGCCGACGACAAGGCCTACCACGCCTGCCGCACCGCGGTGCTGGACTTCCTCTACCGCAAGCAGCGCAACCCGGCGCTGCAGGAAGCCGCGTAGTGCCCGCCGGCCGCGTGCCGGTGGGCGGCCCTATGTGGCACAGGCGGCGATGGGCGCGGCGGCCTGGCTCCGCTATCATGAACCCAGAACAGACTACCCCCACGCCGCCATGACCACGCCAGCCACGTCCTTCCCTGCTGCCCGCTATATCAAGGAGATCGGCCGCGGCGTCAACGGCGCGCGGGCGCTGCCGCGCGAAGACGCGCAGGCCCTGTTCGACGCCATGCTGGCCGGGCGCGTCTCGGACCTGGAGCTCGGCGCCATCCTGATGGCCTACCGCATCAAGGGCGAGGCCCCGCACGAGCTGGCCGGCATGCTGGAAGCCGCCCATGCGCACTGCCAGCCGCTGCCGGCGCCGCCTGACCGGCAGGTGGTGGTGATCCCCAGCTACAACGGTGCGCGCAAGCAACCCAACCTGGTGCCGCTGCTGGCGCTGCTGCTGGCGCGCGAAGATGTCCCCGTGCTGGTGCACGGCACGCGCCTGTTCAATGGCCGCGTGACCAGCATGGCGCTGTTCGAGGCGCTGGGCGTGCCCTTGTGCGCGACTACCGGCGACGCCTCGGCACGGCTGCGCGAGAGCAGCGACCTCGGGCCGCTGGCGGTGCTGCCGGTGGATGTGCTGTCGCCCGGGCTGTCGCAGCTGCTGGAGCGGCGCACCGTGATCGGCCTGCGCAATTCGGCGCATACGGTGGCCAAGATGCTGCAGCCGGTGGGCGAGCATTCGCCCGCGGAAGGGTTGCGCCTGTACAGCTACACCCACCCCGAATACCGCGAGACGCTGACCGACTACTTCTCGCATGAACCCGCCAACGTGCTGCTGGCACGCGGCACCGAGGGCGAAGTGGTGGCCGATGCGCGCCGCACCAGCCGCATCGACTGGCTGCACGAGGGGCACCAGCAGACGCTGGTCGATCCGGCTGTTGGTTCGCTGGCCGAAGTGCCTGAACTGCCGCCCGGCAGCGACGCCGGCCAGACCGTGGCCTGGATCCGGCGCGTGCTGGACGGCGCGGCGCCGGTGCCGGCACCGATCGCGATCCAGGTCGAGGCCATCCGCGAATGCCTGCGGCAAGGCACTCGCGTGACCTGGGCCAGCCCGGTCTGAGCCAGCCCCGGGACCGCTGTCAGGGCTTGCGCGGGGGCAGCGGGATGCGCTCGGTCTCGCCCGGCACGTGCGGGAACTGATCGTCCTCCCAGCGCTGGGCGGCGGCCTCGATCGCCACCTTGCTGCTGGCAACGAAATTCCAGTAGATGAAGCGGTGCCCGTCGGTCGGGTCGCCGCCCAGCAGCATTACGCGCGACGGCGTCGTGGCCGTCAGCGTTGCGGGCTGGCCCGGCGTGAGCACCACCATATGCTCGGCCGGCAGCGGCTCGCCGTCGAGCGCCACCGCCCCGTCCACCGGATAGATGCCCCGCTCGGCATGATCGGCCGGGATCTCCACGCTCGCGCCCGCATCCAGCTCGATCGCCACGTACAGGGTGCGGCTGAAGACCTTGACCGGAGAGACCTGGCCAAAGGCATCGCCCGCAATCACCACCATGCGCACACCCGGCCGCTCGATCCGTGGCAGCGTGGCGGCGGGATGGTGGAAAAATGACGGCTCGGCACCCTCATGCTCCTGCGGCAGTGCCACCCAGGTCTGGATGCCGTGCAGGCGGGCCCCGGCGGGGCGCACATGCTCGGGCGAGCGCTCCGAGTGCACGATGCCGTGCCCGGCGGTCATCCAGTTGACATCGCCCGGGCGGATCGCCTGGTCGCTGCCCAGGCTGTCTCGGTGGATGATCTCGCCCTCGAACAGATAAGTGACCGTGGCCAGTCCGATATGTGGATGCGGGCGCACGTCGGCTCCGCCGCCCGGCGGCAGTTGCACCGGCCCCATATGGTCGAAGAAGATAAACGGACCAACGGTCTGGGTGGCGGCGGCGGGCAACAGCCGGCGCACGGTAAAATCGCCCAGGTCGCGCACATGCGGCTTGAGCAAGTGTTCGATAGCAGACATAACTCCTCCGGTGGAATGAGAGAGGCTTGCAAGGATGCCAGCGCGCCGCAGCTTGGTCGAGTGTAGCCGCTGCTGCAACAAATCATTGCAGCAGCGGGCAGAACCCCCGTGCCCGGCACCGCTCTAACATCCAGTGCGCCGAACCGTGGGTATCGTTCCCGCCGCTCGAATTGATAGGTAGCTATGCCAGCAGCAAGAGCAATCGAGAGGAACTATCACGACCATCGGGGCTCCAATTAGCACTCACCCGGCCTGAGTGCTAATATGTGTTGCAGTGCCACCGCCCCAACAGGCGCGGCACCCCGGCAACCGAACCGCCGGATGCGAAAGGAGCCATTGAGTGAACGCAGTCTTGTCTGCCGACCAAACCCTGAATAACCGTCTGCCGACGGCACCCCGGAGCACGGGCAGCTTCGCGCTGACCTTCCCGGCCACCGTTGGCAACCTCGACAGCTATATCCAGGCTGTCCACCGGATTCCGCTGTTGACCGCGGAGGAAGAGCAGCGCCTGGCGCGCGAGCTCCGCGACCACGATTCCGTTGACGCTGCCCGCCAGATGGTGATGTCCCACCTGCGCCTGGTGGTGTCGATCGCCCGCCAGTACCTGGGCTACGGCCTGCCCCACGCCGACCTGATCCAGGAAGGCAATATCGGCCTGATGAAGGCGGTCAAGCGCTTCGACCCCGACCAGGGCGTGCGCCTGGTGTCGTACGCGATGCACTGGATCAAGGCCGAGATCCACGAATACGTGCTGAAGAACTGGCGCATGGTCAAGGTGGCCACCACCAAGGCCCAGCGCAAGCTGTTCTTCAACCTGCGCAGCCACAAGCAGGGCGCGCACACGTTCACGCCGGAGCAGGTCGAGGCCGTGGCGCGCGAGCTGAACGTCAAGCCCGAAGAAGTGATGGAGATGGAAACCCGCCTGTCGGGCGGCGACTTGGCGCTGGAAGGCCAGATCGACGACGGCGAAGAGGAATTCGCCCCCATCGCCTACCTGGCGGACAACCACAACGAGCCCACCCGCGTGCTGGAAGCCAAGCGCCACGACCGCATGCAGGTCGAGGGCCTGGAAGAAGCGCTGGGCAAGCTGGACGAACGCAGCCGCCGCATCATCGAGGCACGCTGGCTGCACGTCGAAGACGATGGCTCGGGCGGCTCCACGCTGCATGAGCTGGCTGACGAGTTCGGCGTCTCGGCCGAGCGCATCCGCCAGATCGAGGCCGCGGCCATGAAGAAGATGAAGGGGGCGCTGCAGGCGTTCGCCTGATCCGCACCCCCAGCCATGCAAAAGGCCGGTCCACTGGACCGGCCTTTTTGTTGCCCGCGAGAGGGTGAGTGCGACCTTATGCCGCACCCCTTCCCACCCTTTCACGTCACGACAGCAGCTGTTTCAGGTCGTGCGCGATCGGATCCGGACCCTGGCCGTGGCGGATGAACAGCCGCAGCTTGCCGTCCGGGTCGAACACATAGCTGCCCGCGGAGTGGTCCACCGTGTAGTTGTTCGGGGAGCTGCCCGGCACCTTGGCGTAGAACACCTTGAAGTCCTTGGTCAACTTCTGCAGTGCGGCTTCGTCGGCCGGGCGCAGCCCCAGGAAGCGCGCATCGAAGGCCGGCACGTACTGCGCCAGCAGCGCCTGCGTGTCGCGTTCCGGGTCGACCGTGACGAACAGCACCTGCACGCGGTCGGCATCCGGGCCCAGTTTCTCCATCACCGCCTTCAGTTCGGCCATCGTCGTCGGGCACACGTCCGGGCAGTGGGTGTAGCCGAAGAACATCACCACCGCCTTGCCCTTGAAGTCGGCGATGGTACGCACCTTGCCGTGATGGTCGGTCAGCGAGAAGTCCTTGCCGAAGTCCGCCGCGCCGGTGATGTCGACATTGCGGAACGAGGCCTTCTGCTGCCCGCAGGCAGCCACGGCCAGCGCAAGCGCGGCCAGCAGGGAAAAGCGGCGGAAGGCGGCGAACAGGCCGGAGGCGGGGCTTAGGC
>NZ_JBYTAG010000121.1:0-8272 GCF_058787995.1 Cupriavidus sp. FW305-27 | reverse complement strand
GATCGGCGTAGGGGGCGCCCAGCGCCAGCGCCTCGGGCGTGGGGGCAGGGGGCGCATGCTGATCGCGGCGGCGGCGGGCCGCTCCGGAAGCAGAAAGGGGGCGAGGGGCGCGCGGCATGTCCTTTTCTCCAAGGTCGGGGACCTATTCTCGCAGGACAGGCGCCCGGGCGCCAGCTAGCATCGGTGCTCAGTTCCTTCCAGGCCGGCGCCCCCCGCTGGCCGCTTTCCGTCTGTCGAGAGCCGCCAATGAGCACAACCATCGACTCCGCGCCTGCTGGCGCGACACCCTCCGCGACATCCCCCCAGGCCGAACGCACCGGTTTCCGCGTGCTGTCGGCGATCAGCTTCGCCCACTTCCTCAACGACATGATCCAGTCGTTGATCCTGGCGATCTATCCGATGCTCAAGGGGGGCTTCAACCTGAGCTTCACCCAGATCGGCCTGCTGACCATGACCTACCAGGTCACGGCATCGCTGCTGCAGCCGGTGGTGGGCCTGTACACCGACAAGCATCCCAAGCCGCATTCGCTGGCCATCGCCATGGCGTTCACGCTGGCGGGCTTGCTGCTGCTGTCGGTGGCGCCGAGCTACGGCGTGCTGCTGGTGGCCGCGGCGCTGGTCGGTACCGGCTCATCGATCTTCCATCCGGAATCATCGCGCGTGGCGCGCATGGCCTCGGGCGGCCAGCACGGGCTGGCGCAGTCGATCTTCCAGGTGGGCGGCAACGGCGGCAGCGCCATGGGGCCGCTGCTGGCCGCGCTGATCGTGCACCAGCAGGCCAGCCTGGCGTGGTTCTCGCTGGCGGCGCTGGTGGGCATCGTGGTGCTGTGGCGCATCGGCGGCTGGTATGCGCGCCAGCTGGCGCAGGGCGCGCGCAAGCACAAGGCCGCCGGCGCGGTGGCCAGCCCGGTTCCCATGCGCCTGGTGGTGCGGGCCATGGTGGTGCTGATGGTGCTGGTGTTCTCCAAGTACTTCTACATGGCCAGCCTGACCTCCTACTACACCTTCTACCTGATGGAGCGCTTCGGGCTGGCGCGCCAGGACGCGCAGCTGCACCTGTTCATGTTCCTGGCCGCGGTGGCGGCGGGCACCATCCTGGGCGGCCCGATCGGCGACCGCATCGGCCGCAAGCGCGTGATCTGGGCGTCGATCCTGGGCGTGGCGCCGTTCACGCTGGCGCTGCCGCACGTGGGCCTGTTCTGGACCACGGTGCTGACCTTCATCATCGGCTTTATCCTGGCCTCGGCGTTCTCGGCGATCCTGGTGTTCGCGCAGGAGCTGATTCCCGGCAAGGTCGGCATGGTGTCGGGCCTGTTCTTCGGCTTTGCCTTCGGCATGGGCGGCATCGGCGCCGCGGTGCTGGGCGGCATGGCCGATACGCATGGCATCCGCGCGGTGTACGAGTACTGTGCCTACCTGCCGCTGCTGGGCCTGCTGACGATCTTCCTGCCCGACCTGCGCGAGCGTCAGCGGGCCTGACACTCAGGCCGGTTCATTGCCTTCGCCGCCACCGCCCGGTGGCGGCTCGAACATGCGCAGCCAGCGGCGCAGCAGCGCAGCCAGCTGCGCGCGTTCCGTCGCGGTCAGGTCCGCCAGCAGGCGGTGCTCGTTGGCCACGTGCAATTCCAGCGCGCGGTCGACGCGCTCGCGTCCGGTTTCGGTCAGTTCCACCAGCAACCCGCGGCGGTCTTCCGGATTGGGCTGGCGCCGCACCAGCCCGGCCCGTTCCAGGTGGTCGAGCCGGTTGGTCATGGTGCCCGAAGTGATCATCAGCGAGCCGATCAGCGCGCCCGGCGACAGCGCATACGGCGGCCCCGCGCGCCGCAGCGTCGCCAGCACATCGAATTCCCACGGCTGCAGGCCGGTTTCCCCAAGCGCGGCTTCAATGGCCCGGCTGGTATGGCGGTTGAGCCGGCCCAGCCGGCCGATCACGCCCATCGGCGAGGCATCCAGGTCCGGGCGCTCTCGCGCCCATTGGGCGAGAATGCCATCGACGTGGTCAGGCGTGTCTTCGGGTTTGCGGCGGGCAGTCATCAGCAGGGCGGGCGTGGGAATACGCGATGGGCGGAATACCGAAGTATCTTGACATCAACCAATCGGCTTCGTAAAGTCTATTTATCTTGACATCAAGAATATCGACATGAAGGCGAGTGGATCTTCCTCCCTGGCCGCGACCGGCGGCGTGACCCTCAGGGACATCCTGCTGACCGGGCTGGCCCCGGCCATCTGGGGCAGCACCTACCTGGTCACCAGCCAGTGGCTGCCGCCGGGGCAGCCGCTGCTCTCAGGCGTGATCCGGGCGCTGCCGGCCGGGCTGGCGATGCTTGCCTTCGGCCGGCAACTGCCGCGCGGCAGCTGGTGGTGGCGCGCGGCGGTGCTGGGCGTGCTCAATATCGGCTTCTTCCAGGCCATGCTGTTTATCGCCGCGTACCGGTTGCCGGGCGGGGTGGCGGCCACGGTCGGCGCGATCCAGCCGCTGATCGTGGTGGTGCTGGCGTGGGCCTGGCTGGGCGCACGCCCGCGGCCGGCCGCCTGGCTGGCGGGCGTGGGCGGGCTGCTGGGCGTGGCGCTGCTGGTACTGGGCCCGGCCGCCCGGCTCGATGCCATCGGCGTGGCGGCGGCAGCGGCCGGGGCGGTATCGATGGCGGTGGGCACGGTACTGACGCGGCACTGGCGCCCGCCGGTCTCGCCGCTGGTGCTGACGGCATGGCAGTTGTGCGCGGGCGGGCTGTTCCTGCTGCCGTTCGCACTGGTGCTGGAACCGCTGCCCGGGCATTTCACGCTGGCCAACTGGCTTGGCTATGCGTGGCTGAGCATTGTCGGGGCCGGCTTCAGCTATGCGCTGTGGTTCCGCGGTGTCGGGCGCATGCCGTCGTCCGCGGTGGCGGCGCTGGGGCTGCTCAGCCCGGTCAGCGCCACCGTGCTCGGCTTTCTGGTGCTGGGCCAGGCATTGACGGCGATGCAGGCTGCCGGCGCGCTGCTGGTGCTGGGCAGCGTGTGGCTGGGCCAGCGCGCGGCGGCGCCGGCCGCGGTGACGCGCACGCAGCTGGCCTGATCCGAGATTGCGTGAGCGGCTGCTGCCGGGCGGCGTTTTGCGGCATCATGGCGGGCATGAAGTCTGCCGTGCCTCCGTCCCCGCCATCCATCCACCCCGCGTCGGCACCGTCTGCCACGCCTGCCTGCGAGCGCTGCCTGGCGCTCGCCGCCGACCCGCGCCGGCGCGAGCCGCCGTCCTGCCTGGCGCTGCGCGGCACGGTGCCGCTGGTGAGCCAGAGCGCCGCCGGCGTGCCGTTCAGCATGCTTTCCTTTGCCTGCCGCGACTGCGGCACGGTATGGCGCCTGTATGACCGGGCCAACGAACTCTTTGTCTCGTGGGTGCCGGAACGCCCGCTGGTGCGCTGAGCGCGCACGCCCCGATCGGCTAAGATAGCGGCTGCTCCGCGCCAGACCGGCGAACCGCTGCCGCGCCCGGCGCCCGCCCGGCGCCCTCCTGTCGAAATCTCTCCCGCATTTCCATCATGGCCTTCCCCTTCCGCTCATCCCTGCTGGCCGCCCTGTGCGTGACCAGCGGTGCTGCCGCACTGCCTGCCGCCGCTGCCGACGCCTATCCCAGCCGTCCGATCCGCCTGATCGTCGCCTACCCGACCGGCGGCATCAGCGACACCGTGGCGCGCGCGCTCGGCGAGCGGCTGTCGGCGCAGATGGGCACCTCGGTGGTGGTCGAGAACAAGGCCGGCGCGGGCGGCAGCATCGGCATCGATGCGGTCGCCAAGGCTGCGCCGGACGGCTATACGCTGGGCTTCGCCGCCACCAGCCCGCTGACGCTCAACCCGCATGTCGGCCGCGTCAACTACGACCCGCAGAAGGACGTGGCGCCGGTGATGAGCGTGATGTACTCGCCGGTGCTGGTGGTGGCCACCGCCGGCTTCAGCGGCAAGGGCTTTGCCGACGTGGTCGGCCAGGCCAGCGCCAAACCGGGCTCGGTGCGCTGGGCAACGTCGGGCCTGGGAACGGTTGGCCACGTAGTGCTGGAACAGATCAAGCAGAAGTCGAAGGCCGACATCACGCTGATCCCGTATAAGGGCGCGGGCCAACAGATGAATGACGCGCTCGGCGGCCAGTTCGAGGTGATGAGCACCAACGCCAGCCCGGTGCTGACCCAGCATATGCAGGCCGGCCGCCTGCGCGCGCTGGCGGTGGGTGCGCCCAGGCGCCTGGAGAGCCTGCCCTCGGTGCCGACGCTGGCCGAGCTGGGCTACCCCAAGGCCAACCTGACCTCGACCTTCGGCATCTTCGCGCCGGGCAAGACGCCCGCGGCCATCATCAACCGCCTGAACGCCGAACTGAACAAGGCGCTGGCCGAGCCGGAAGTCCATGAGCGCCTGCTCAAGGGCGGCGAAGTGCCGACCGGCGGTACGCCGGCGCAGTTTGCCAAGGCTATTCGCGAAGAGTCCGCGGAGAACGCCCGCATCGTCAGGGACGCGGGCATCAAGGCCGATTGAGGCTAGGCCGCATCGAGGCGGCTGCCCAGCCCGTACACCGACGACAGCCGCACGCCGTTGTGCGGCCACAGCGCCAGCTTGGTGCGCACGCGCGACAGGTGGCTGTCCACCGTGCGCGAGGCCGGGTCCATGTGGTAGCGCCAGACCTGGTCGACCATGGCCTGGCGCAGCACCAGCGAGCCCAGGTTGCGGAACAGCAGCACCGCCAGGTCGAATTCCTTGGGGGCCAGCAGCACCGGCTTACCCTGGACCCACACGCGCCGCTCCGCGGTGGCAAAGCGGAACACGCCGTGCTCCAGGTCGCATTCATCGACCGCCGGCCTGGCGCGGCGCAACAGCGCCAGCACGCGCGCGGCCAGCTCGGCCGTGCGCAGCGGCTTGGGCACATAGCTGTCGGCGCCTTGCGCAAAGCAGGCCGCGACGAAGGCTTCTTCGTTGGAGGTGCCGGTCAGCATCACCGGCATCTCGTTGCCGAGCGTGCGGCGCACCCATGCCAGCACTTCCAGGGCCGGGATCCCCGGCGTATCGCAGTCGAGCATCAGCAGATCGAACGAACGGCCGCGCAGCGCGCCGATCATAGTGCGTCCGCTGAGATAGCGCGTGCACTGGTGCCCGTTCAGGCGCAGGGTCTGTTCGATGCTGACGGCGAGGGTCGGGTCCGCCTGCAGCGCGGCGATGTTCACGAGAGTGGCTCCTGCGCGGGCGCATCGGAATGCGCCGATGGATGGACAGAGCTTGGCACTGCGGGCCCGCTCGGCACGCAGCGAAGCCCATGGTAGGAGCGGCCTGCTGAGGCGAGAAGTAAAAGATTGTTGAAAATCGAGATTGAGGTCTTTCCTATTCGTGCCGAAGGCAACGCGGTCTTAAATGTCCCGCTAGTGTTCTGTTCCGTCGGAGACAACACATGGGAAAGAAAATGGCATCGCGCATTGCATCGCTTGAAGACGCGCCCGCGGATGCGGCGCTGATCCGGCAGGTCATTACCGGCGCGGGACATGACTGCGTGACTTTCGCCGAAAGCCGGCGCCTGCTGCTGGCACTGCGCGACGCGGGCTTCGACCTGCTGCTGCTGGACTGGCAGATGCCGGACCTGTCCGGGCGCGAGGTACTGGCCTGGGTGCGTACCCACCTCGACCGCCGCATCCCGGTGATGTTCCTGACCTGCCGCGAGGCCGAGCTCGACATCGTCAACGCCCTGGCGGCCGGCGCTGACGACTACATGGTCAAGCCGGTGCGCCCGGCCGAGCTGGCCGCGCGCATCGACTGCCTGCTGCGGCGCGCGTATCCCGCGCAGCTGGCGCCGCTCGCGCCGTTGCGGCTGGGCGAGTACGCTTTTGACTGCGCCCTGCGCAAGGTCACCTGCAACGGCGATCCGGTCAGCCTGACGCCCAAAGAGTTCGACCTGGCGGTGCTGCTGTTCCGCAACGAGGGGCGCATCGTCACGCGCGACCACATCACCGCCGCGGTCTGGGGCCGCGAGATCTCGCCGCTGTCGCGCACCATCGATACCCATGTCTCGCGCGTGCGCAGCAAGCTTGGGCTGCAGGCAGGGCACGGCTTGCGGCTGACGCCGGTCTACACGCATGGCTACCGGCTGGAGCGTACCGATCGCCCGGAGCGCACCGAACGGGCCGCCGCATGAGAGCGTCCCGGCTGCACCAGGCGGGGCTGGCCGTGGCACCGTGGTTCGGCGGCCGGCCGGTCGCGCAGCGGCGCGCTGATGTGCGCAACCCCGCCGCCGTGCACGACATGCTGCTGCACGTGCTTGGCCACGACCTGCGCGCACCCAATGCCTCGCTGCTGGCCTGGCTGGAACTGCGCCGCACGCGGGCCCAGGCCGACGCCGCGCTGCTGGCGCAGGTCGGCAGCCATGCGCGCCGTTCGCTGCGCCAGATCGACGACCTGAACCGGCTGCTGCGCGAAACGCGCCACGCCTATCGCATGCGCCGTATCGCCATGGAATCGCTGCTGGATGAAGCGCTGGACCGCGTCTGGACCCTGGCCAGCGAGGCCGGCGTACGGCTTGAACGGCCGGCCGGCCGCCTGCCGCGCCTTGGCGGGGACCAGGCCATGCTGGCGCAAACGCTGGAATGGCTGCTGACCAGCGCCATTGATGCCGCGGCGCGGGAGACTGCGCTGCGGATCACGTGCCGTGGCCATGCCGGCGGCCTGGCGCTGTGGCTGGCGTTCGATTCCGCCGACGACGAAAGCGCCGCGCGGCTGGCGCAGCCCGGGCCGGCGCTGCTGTGCGCACAGCGCGTGGTGGCGCGGCATGGCGGCGTGCTGGTGCCGCTGCAGCCGATGGGCGAAGCCACCTCGCAGGCCGGCTGGTACCTGTGGCTGCGGCGCCGGCCGCGCCCATGAAAAAAGGCACCCGAAGGTGCCTTTTGCCAGGAACTGCTGATCGGGTGTCGATCAGAAGATGTGGCGGATACCCAGTGCAGCGCCAGTCTGGTTGTTGCGGCCCGGCATTTCGGTGGTGGTGCCGCCCGAAACCTTGTTGAAGTCAACCGTGCCGTAGACCTGGGTGCGCTTGGACAGCGAGTACTCGGCCAGCAGCACGCCGGTGTAGCGGCGGCCGTTGTTGTCGTTCACGCCGTTCTTGTTCTCGACGTAGTCGCCGTAGAACACGCCGGTCAGCGCCAGGGCCGGGGTGGCCTGGTAGGTCAGGCCGATGTAGCCGAGGGTGTCCTTGCGCGGGTTGCTGGCAGCGCCGGCGGTGACCACGGCCGGAGCAGGCGCGGCAGCCGAGTTGTTCAGGAAGCCGTTGTCGATCACGCCGGTGCGGTCCTTGCCGCCGACGTAGCCCACGAACAGCTTGGCCGGACCAAAGGCGTACTTACCGGCAGCGCCCCACATTTGCTGCTTGTTGCCGTTGATGTCGCGGATTTCCTGGTACACGCCGCCGATGCCGAACGGACCGAACGAGTAAGCGGCACGGGTGCCCCAGTACTGGTTCTTGGTCATGCTGCCCGGCTGCTCGCCGAAGCCGTAGCTGGCGCCCACGTCCAGGCCGCCGAACTTGCCGCCGTAGCTGACCACGTTGTCGCTGCGGAACTGGGTCAGGAAGAACGGCCAGGCGTTGTTGGTGTAGTTGCCGATGGTCAGCGGATCGTAGTCGCCGAAGAAGTTAAAGCCTTCGGTGTACTGGCGGCCCAGCTTGATCGTGCCGAAGTCGCCCGACAGGCCAACGTAAGCCTGACGACCGAACAGGCGGCCGTTCGGGTTGGTGGCGCTGGCCTGGTTGGAACGGCCGGTGTCCGGATCGAAGCCGCCTTCCAGCTGGAAGATTGCCTTCAGGTTATTGCCGAGGGCTTCGCTGCCCTTCAGGCCCCAGCGGCTGTTGGTGACGGCGCCGTTGGTCAGTTCCCACAGGTTGTCGTTGTTGGCGTTGGAGTTCGTCTGGAAGCGGATGCTCTGGTCAACGATACCGTACAGGGTAACGGACGATTGTGCGAACGCCGAACCTGCCAACAGGCTGCCGGCTGCGAGGACGATGGCCGATTTCTTCATGGTGCTCCTTTTCTGTCTTGTACTGTTCTCTCCGCCGGATCACGGCGGGGACGATGTCTACGTTTCGTTGTAGACGCCGCGAAAATTTAACAAAACGTAAGCTACAAGGACACAAAACTCCGCCAAGCTGCCCTTTCAAGCAGGATTTTGGTGCAAATCCGTTGTCTCGCCGCTACAGAATTCCGAATTGGGGCGTTCTGGCAGCGCTGGCAGCTGGCCTGCACACTGGGCTGGTGGGGAATCGCGGCGGGGAGGAC
>NZ_JBYTAG010000120.1:0-9005 GCF_058787995.1 Cupriavidus sp. FW305-27 | reverse complement strand
GGCCTGGGCGGAGTCTTCAAAGATGAGGCCGTGCGGGGCGGCTTCAAGGGCCGTTGTGGTGGCATCAGGCCAAGCAAGATGCACACCCGCCTTGCCTGCGCGCGTCGCAACGGCGCATTGCGGCTTGACATGGCCGCCTGCCGCCCCGACTACTTCTTTGTATGAAGGCCGCTGTCGATGGCCGCCGCGCATGCCCCATGCCACCGGCTGATCTGTCTTTTTTGGGGACGGATCCTGAATGTTTTCGAATCAGATTGTTCGCCTTTGCGGCCTAATTTAGATTCGCGGGATGGGCCGCCTGTTGTGCAGCATCGTGCCCGCGGTGCCGGCCCGCCGGCGCAGGCGGCTTCCTCCCGGAGAAACCCATGTCTTTTCGCCTGAAGCAGACCAGCGCCCTGATCGCCGCGGCGTGGCTTGCATTCGCCCCGCTCAGCCCGCAGGCCGCCACGCCGCCCACGCCAACCGCGGCTGCCCTGAGCTGGCCCCGCAATTTTGACGCCGCCACCGATCACGTGGAGCTGTACCAGCCCCAGATCGAGACCTGGGACGGCAACCGGCTGTCCGGGCGCGCGGCGGTGGCGGTGGGCGAGAAGTCGGGTTCTCCGACCTACGGCGTGGTGCATTTCTCGGCAACCGGCGATATCGACAAGTCCTCAGGGCTGGTGCAACTGACCCGAATCACGGTGGACAGCGTCGAAGTGCCGACCCGGCCCGACGCCGCCGACCGGGTGCGCCAGGCGCTGGTGTCGCGCCTGCCGGCCAACGGGCTGACGGTGCCGCTGGACCAGTTGCAGGCCAGCTACGCGGTATCGCAGCAACTGGCCAAGGCTGGCCGCGTGGCGGTGCGCAATGACGTGCCCCAGATCCTTTTTGCCACCACGCCGACGCTGCTGGTGCTGGTCGACGGCGAGCCGGCCTGGCGCGCCGTGCCGGGCACGCAGTACGAACGGGCGCTGAACAGCCGAGCGCTGCTGCTGCGCGAATCCGGCGGCGAGCTGCACCTGAAGGCGGCCGGCTACTGGTATCGCTCCGAATCGGCCGGCGGCGCCTGGGAAGTGATGACGACCGTGCCCAAGGCGCTGGAGAGCGCGGCCACCAAGGCGGCGGCCGGCATGAAGCCCGACACGATGCTGCCGGCCGACGGCAAGCGGCCGGCGAGGGCGCCGGCGATCCTCTTTGCCACGCAGCCGACCGAGCTGGTCATGACCAGCGGCGCGCCGCAGATGACGCCGGTCAGCGGCGTCAGCCTGCTGACGATGTCCAATGCCGACCACGCGGTCTTTGTCGATCCGGGTGCCAACCAGTATTACGTGCTGGTCTCGGGCCGCTGGTTCCGCGCGCCGATGCTGACCGGGCCGTGGGAGTACGTGCCCGGCGCCCAGCTGCCGGCAGACTTCGCCAGGATCCCGGCGACCGACCCCAAGGCCAATGTGCTGGTCTCGGTGCCCGGCACGCCGCAGGCACGCGAGGCCGAGATCGCGGCGACCATTCCGCAGACCGCCACGGTGTCGCGCAGCAAGGCCAGCCTGGCGGTGGCGTATGACGGCGCGCCGCGCTTCACGCCGGTCACCGGCACCTCGCTCAGCTACGCGGTCAACAGCGGCACGCCGGTGATCGAGGTCGACAGCAGCCACTACTACGCGGTCGCCAACGGCGTCTGGTTCACGGCGCCGGCACCGTCCGGCCCGTGGCGTGTGGCCACCGAAGTGCCGTCGGCGATCTACACCATCCCGCCGACTTCGCCGGTGTACTACGTGACCTATGTGCGCATCTATTCGGTCACGCCGGAGACCGTGGTGGTGGGCTACACCCCCGGCTACATGGGCGTGGTGGTCAGCGCCGACGGCACGGTGGTGTACGGCACCGGCTATGTCTATCCGCCCTATGTGGGCGCGGTCTACTACGGCTACCCGGCCACCTATGGCTACGGCGCCGGCTTTGGCATCGGCATGGCCGAGGGCTTTGCCTTCGGCTTCGCCGCCGGTGCGTTCTGGGGCGCGGCGTCGCCGTACTGGGGCCCTTATTGGTGGGGCGGCGCGTACAACTGGAACTACGTCAACGTGAACCAGGCCAATTTCTACGGCCGCTGGGGCCAGGGCACCGTGACCCACGCCCAGGGCTGGAACGCCTGGACCGGCACCGAATGGCGCGGCACCGCCGGCGCCGGCTACGACCCGGCCACCGGGGCGCGCTACCAGGGCAGCCGCGGTGGGGCGTTCAATCCCTATTCCGGCAACTATGCGGCGGGCCGCCAGGGCTCGTTCGCCAATCCGTCGACCGGGCGCGAGGGCGCCGCGCGCGGCGGCGTGGCCGGCAACACCTACACCGGCAACTATGCCGCCGGCCGCCAGGCGGCGGGCTACAACGCGCAGACCGGCCGCGTCGGCGCGGCCGAAGCGGGTATTGCCGGCAATACGCAGACCGGCCAGCACACTGCCGGCAGCCGTGGCTTTGTCGCCAATCCGGACAAGAACAATGCGGTGGTGTGGAACAACGGCAACGTGTATGCCGGCCACGACGGCTCGGTGTACCAGCACACCGACAACGGCTGGCAGAAGCACACCCCCAGCGGCTGGGAACAGGTGCAGCCCGGCAACGACGCCACTGCGCGGCTAGAGCAGCAGCGCCAGGCGCGTGAGATCGGCCAGCAGCGTTTCCAGGGCACGGCCCAGCAGTGGCAGGGGCGCGGCGGTTGGGGCGGTTTTGGCGGCCGTGCCGGGGGTTTCCGCGGCGGCGGTTTCCATGGCGGGTTCCGCCGCTGAGACAGGGCCCTGGCAGCCCGCGCGGGTGCGGGCAAAAGCAAGTCGAAAGCAGTAAAGACGCCTACAAAAGAATTGAATTGGCGCCCGCAGGGCCGAGCCTTACCCTGCCGGTAAAGAGGCGAGTGCGGCCACCGGTCCGGCGCGACGGAAGGTCGCCAGCGTGCGCGCGCGGCGATCGCGTGCATAACCATGGCGGGAGAGGGATCCGTGAACACTGCTTTCCATTGGCGCGGCGCGCTCTGGCTGGTCTGCGTGATGACGCTGGCCGCCTGCGGCAAGGACAAACCGGCGCCCAGCGCACCGCCCGCGGCCGAGGTCGGCACCATGACGGTGGCGCCGCGCGATGTGCCGATCGTCTATGACTTCGTCGGCCAGACCCAGAGCTCGCAGCAGGTGGAGATCCGCGCGCGCGTCAATGGCTTCCTGGACCGGCGCGTCTATACCGAGGGCGCGGTGGTCAAGGCCGGCGAGACCATGTTCCTGATGGATCCCAAGCCTTTCGCCGCGGCGCTGGATGCGGCCAATGCCGAAATGGCGCAGCAGGTGGCGCGGCTCAAGACCGCCAATGCCGACCTGGCGCGGGTGCGCCCGCTGGCCGAGCGCAACGCGCTGAGCCAGCGCGACCTGGACGACGCCGTGGGCAAGCAGCAGGCCGCCGCGGCCGCGGTCGAGGCGGCCCGGGCCAATGTCACCAATGCCAGGCTGAACCTGGGCTATACCACGATCAAGTCACCGGTCACCGGCGTGTCGAGCTTTGCCAAGAAGCAGGCCGGCAGCTATATCGATCCGTCGAACAGCCTGCTGACCTACGTGGCCAAGCTCGACCCGATGTGGGTCAATTTCAGCCTGTCCGAGAACGAGGTGCTGTCGTCACGCTCGGAGCAGGAGTCCGGCGCGCTCAAGTTCCCGCCCAAGGGCGCCTTTGACGTGGTGATCGTGATGGCCGATGGCAGCCAGTTCCCGCATCACGGCAAGATCACCTTTGCCGATGCCTCGTTCAGCGCCGAGACCGGCACCTACATGATCCGCGCCGAGGTTGCCAACCCTGACGGCACGCTGCGCCCCGGCCAGTTCGTGCGCGTGAAGCTGCATGGCGCCGAGCGCACCAAGGCCGTGGCGGTGCCGCAGGAAGCCGTCATCCAGGGCCCGCGCGGGCAGATGGTGTGGGTGGTCGGCGCGGACAACAAGGCCCACCAGCGCGTGGTCGACGTGGGCCAGTGGACCGGCGACAACTGGGTGATCCGCTCCGGCCTGAAGCCGGGCGAGCGCGTGGTCGTCAGCGGCGGGCTGCGGCTGGCGCCCGACGCGCCGGTCAAGGCCACCGAGGTCGCGTCCGGCCAGAAGCCCCCGGCGGGTGCGGCGCCCGCCAGCGCACCGGGTGCGCCAGGCGCGTCATCCCCCGCCCAGGCCAAGAGCACGCAGAGCGCGGGGAGCAAGCCATGAAGCTTGCCCACTTCTTCATCGACCGACCCATCTTTGCGTCGGTCCTGTCCATCATCATCGTGGTGGGCGGCCTGGTCGCGCTGACCAAACTGCCGATTGCCCAGTTCCCGGACGTCACGCCGCCGTCGATCACGGTGACGACTCGATACCCCGGAGCCAGCGCGGAGGTGGTCGCCCAAAACGTAGCGGCGCCGATCGAGCAGCAGGTCAACGGCGCGGACCGGATGATGTACATGAACTCGACGAGCTCCTCGACGGGTGACCTGACCTTGACGGTGTATTTCGAGATCGGGACCGATCCGCAACTGGCGCAGGTAGACGTGCAGAACCGGGTCAACCTGGCGCTGCCAACCCTGCCTGAAGCGGTCACGGCCCAGGGCGTTTCCGTGCAGAAGCGTTCTTCCGCGTTCATGATGGTGATTGCCATCTTTTCGCCGGACAACAGCTACGACCAGACCTTTGTCGGCAACTACGCCAACATCTATGTGCTGGATGCGCTCAAGCGCATTCCCGGCGCCAACCAGTCAGCGATCTTCGGCAATCCGGACTACGCCATGCGGCTCTGGCTGCGGCCGGACCGGATGGCGTCGCTGGGCATTACCACGGAAGACGTCAAGAACGCTGTCAGCGCGCAGAACCAGCAGTTCTCCGCCGGGCGTATCGGACAGTCGCCGACCACCGATCCCGTCCTGCAGACGTTCCCGATTGCGACCAAGGGCCAGATGACCGAGCCCGCCGAGTTCGAGAACATGATCCTGCGCGCGCAGTCGGGCGACGCCGCGCTGGTGCGGCTCAAGGACATCGGCAGGGCTGAACTCGGCGTCAAGGATTATTCGCTGCGCAGCCGCTACAAGGGCAAGACCGCCACGCTGCTGGCGGTCTACCAGCAGCCGGGCGCCAATGCGCTGGACGTGGCCAAGCAGGTGCGCGGCACGCTGGCGGAGCTGAAGAAGTCGTTCCCGCCCGGGCTGGAATATGAGGTTGCGCTCGACACCACCGAGTTCGTGAACGAATCGATCAACGAGGTGGTGCACACGCTGCGCGATGCGGTGATCCTCGTGATCCTGGTCGTCTACCTGTTCCTGCAGAGCCTGCGCGCAACCATCGTGCCGATCCTTGCCGTGCCGGTGTCGATCATTGGCGCCTTCGTCGGCATGAGCATGTTCGGCTTTTCGGTCAACATGCTGACCTTGTTCGGGATGGTGCTGGCCATCGGCATCGTGGTCGACGACGCGATCGTGGTGATCGAGAACGTCGAGCGCAACATGGTGGAGTTCAAACTGCCACCAAAGGAGGCGGCCAAGCGTGCCATGGACGAGGTGAGCGGCCCCGTGGTTGCGATCGTGCTGGTGCTGCTGGCGGTATTCATCCCGGTGGCGTTCCTGTCCGGCATTACCGGCCAGCTCTACAAGCAGTTTGCCGTCACCATCGCGGTGTCGGTGGTGTTGTCCGGGGTGGTGGCGCTGACCCTGTCGCCGGCGCTTGCGGCAATCCTGCTCAAGCCCGGCGAGCACAAGAAGAACCGGTTTTTCCAGTGGTTCAACAATTCGTTCGATCGCCTGATCCAGGGGTACGACAAGTCGCTGCAGGTCGTGATCAGGCGGACGGTGATCTCCATCGTCATCATCCTTGTCATGATCGGGGTGAGCGTGCTGATGTTCGTGCGGATACCGTCGTCGTTCCTGCCGGTGGAGGACCAGGGCTATCTGTTCGGTGCCGTGGTGATGCCGGATGCGGCCAGCCTGGACCGCACCGGCAACCTCTCCTCCCGTGCCGAGGCCTGGTATGCCAAGCAGCCCGGCGTCAGCTCGGTGGCGTCCGTGGACGGGTACAGCCTGATCGATTCGCAGAACAAGGCCAATGCTTCCACCTTGTTCATCACGCTGAAGGGCTTCCATGACCGCAAGGAAGGCGAGAGCGCGGCGGATCTGATCGCCAAGGCGAAGAAGGAGTTTGCGAGCTACCAGGACGGTGTGACCATTCCGATCAACCCGCCCTCGATCCCGGGCCTGGGAACGACCGGTGGTTTTGAGTTCTGGCTCCAGAGCACGGCGGACGGCACCTACCAGCAGCTGGAGGAGCGGGTGCATGCCTTTATCGCCAAGGCGCGGCAGCGGCCGGAGCTGACCGGGATCAATTCCACTATCAACACGCGCTCGCGCCAGTTGCTGGTGGAGGTGGATCGCGAACGCTCCGAAACCCAGGGCGTGCCCGTCGAGCAGGTCTATTCCGCGCTGCAGACCATGTTCGGTTCGCTCTTCGTCAGCCAGTTCCCGAAGAACAGCCGGCTGTTCCAGGTGATCCTGCAGGCCGAGGCCGACTACCGCTCGCGTCCGGAGGATCTCGACAAGGTCTACGTGCGCAACCGCACTGGCGAAATGGTGCCGATCAAGGCGGTGACGACATCCCGGTATGTCCCGGGCGCCGATATCATGACCCGCTTCAACAATTTCCCGGCCGCCAAGATCATGGGCGATGCCGCGCCGGGCTACAGCTCCGGCCAGGCGCTTGCGGCCATGGAGGACGTGGCGCGGGAGGTGCTTGGCCAGGGCTACAGCTTTGCCTGGAGCGGACAGGCGTACGAGGAGAAGACTGCCGGATCGACGGCAGCAATGGTCTTTGCCTTTGCCTTGCTGATGGTGTTCCTGATCCTTGCTGCGCAGTACGAAAAATGGACGCTGCCGTTCGGTGTGCTGCTGGCGGTACCGTTCGCGCTGTTCGGTGCACTGGTTGCCATCCTGTTGCGCGGCATGCAGAACGACGTCTACTTCCAGATCGGGCTGACGGTGCTGATCGCGTTGGCGGCGAAGAATGCCATCCTGATCTTCGAGTTCGCGGTGGAAATCCGGCACAAGGAAGGCCTCAGTGCCTACGACGCGGCCTTGCATGCGGCCAGGCTGCGCCTGCGCCCGATCATCATGACCTCGCTCGCCTTTATCCTCGGCTGCGTGCCGCTGGCGATCGCCAGTGGCGCGTCGGCGGCCAGCCGACAGTCGCTGGGCACCGGCGTGATCGGCGGGATGCTCGGCGCCACGGTGATTGCGCTGTTCTTCATCCCGATGTTCTTCTGGGGGCTGGAGGTGATGTCCGAGCGCAAGCCTAAGCCCAAGGTCGGGGCCGCAGCCACCACGCCACCGGCCGGAGAACCGTCATGAGCGCGCGCCACCGGCTGGCCGGTGCCTGCCTGGCCGCAGCGCTGGGCGGCTGTGCCATCGGCCCCAACTATGAGCGCCCGGCCACGCC
The DNA here is from genome assembly GCF_058787995.1 of Cupriavidus sp. FW305-27. Taxonomy (NCBI): domain Bacteria; kingdom Pseudomonadati; phylum Pseudomonadota; class Betaproteobacteria; order Burkholderiales; family Burkholderiaceae; genus Cupriavidus; species Cupriavidus sp. FW305-27. The sequence goes on along the minus strand of NZ_JBYTAG010000120.1, from coordinate 1,557 downwards.
CGAGCCGGCGCAGTACCGCATCGATACCGGCGTGCTGTCGGTGGCCGCGGACAGCGCCTGGTGGGACAGCTTCGGCGACCCGGTGCTGAACACGCTGGTCGAGACGGCGCTGCGCAACAGCTACGACGTGCGCATCGCCGCGGCCCGCATCGATGAGTTCCGCGGCCAGCTGATGGTGGTGCGCTCGGGATTCTTCCCGCAGGTGAACCTGTCCGCGGCGGCAACGCGCCAGCGCGCCGGCACCTTCAACGGCACGCCGTTCGCGTCGCTCGATGGCCCGCGCAACTCGTACCAGCTGCTCGCCAATGCCAGCTGGGAGATCGACCTGTGGGGCCGCATCCGGCGCCAGGCGGAGTCCGCCGAGGCCAGCCTGTGGAACGCCGAGTACGCGCGCCGTGGCGTGGTGCTGTCACTGGCGGCATCGGTGGTGCAGGGCTACGCCACGCTGCGCGGGCTGGACGCGCAGCTGGAGATCGCGCAGCAGACGCTGAAGGCGCGCGGGGCTGGACTGGATATCTTCCGGCAGCGCTATGAGGGCGGGGTGATCTCGCAGGTTGAGCTGTCGCAGGCCGAGAACGATTTCTACGTGACCGAGGCGACGATCCCGGTGCTGCGCAGCGGCATCGCGCAGACCGAGAACGCGCTGTCGGTGCTGCTGGGCCGCGAGCCCGGGCCGATCGAGCGCGGCAAGCCGGTCAATGAACTGCAGCCGCCGCCGGTGGGTGCGGACCTGCCAGCCGCGCTGCTGTCGCGCCGGCCGGACGTGCTGCAGGCCGAGCAGTCCGCCATTGCCGCCAATGCGCAGCTGGGCGCCGCGCAAGCGTTGTACCTGCCGGCCGTCAACCTGAGCGGGCTGTTCGGCGCCATTGCCAGTTCGCCGGCCGGGTTGTGGCATAGTGCCTCGCAGGTGTGGGGCATCGGTGCCGGCCTGACCCAGCCGATCTTCCAGGGCGGCGCCATCCGCGGCCAGGTGCAGACCGCCTCGGCACAGCGCGAGCAGGCCATGCTGGCCTACCAGGGCACCGTGCTGTCGGCCCTGGCCGACGTCAACAGTGCACTGTCCAACGGCATCGAGACCCGCAACCGCCTGGTCAGCCTGCGCCAGCAGGAGAAGAGCCTGGTGGTCTATGCCGACCAGTCGAGCGCGCGCTACGAGGGCGGCTATTCCAGCTACCTGGAGGTGACCACGGCACAGGAGAAGCTGTTCGCCGCGCAGCTGTCGGCGGTGCAGGGGCAGGTGGACGTGCTGACCGGCACCGCGGCGTTGTACAAGTCGCTCGGCGGCGGCTGGCCGTCGGTGCCGCAGGACGTCAGGGAGGCGGGGATGCAGGGGGATGCGAAGGTGTTGAGGCGGTAGGACGAAGTGCTGGCGCAATTGCCAGGCGCTAGCGCACCGCGTGCGCCGGAATTCACTGCCACCTCTCGCGGACGCTCCCCTCTCCCGCGAAGTGGGAGAGGGGAGCAAACCGCAGGCGTTGAAATGCGCTCACGCCACTGACCTCACCGCGCCGACCACTCCCCCTGCCTGACCCCCAGCGCCGTGACCACCCCATAGGC
>NZ_JBYTAG010000119.1:0-9222 GCF_058787995.1 Cupriavidus sp. FW305-27 | reverse complement strand
CCCCACCTGCCCCTGCGGAGCCGCCCGCCGCCCCCTCCGGCAAACCTGCGCGTGGCAAGAGCGTGCAACCCGCACAGGCGGACGAAACCCTGTGCGCGCTCGCCGCGCAGCTGCCATCGAACCTGTACTTCGGCACATCCTCCTGGGCCTACCCCGGCTGGAACGGGCTGGTCTATGACGGCGAGTACGGCGACAGCCTGCTGTCACGCAAGGGCCTGGCCGCATATTCGCGCCATCCGCTGCTGCGTGCCGCCGGCATCGACCGCGGCTTCTACGGGCCGATCCCGCTGGCGGACTACCTGTCCTATGCCGCGCAGGTCCCCGACGGCTTCCGCTTCCTGGTCAAGGCGCCCGCCAGCGTCTGCGATGCCTGGCTGCGCGGCTCCGACGGCGCCGGCCGGCTGGCCAACGCTGCCTTCCTCGATGCCGAGATCGCGGTGCGCGACTTCATCGTGCCCGCCACCAGCGGGCTGGGCAGCAAATGCGGGCCGCTGCTGTTCCAGCTGTCGCCGATGGGTCCGCTGGCCGACAGCGCCGTGTTCCTGGAGCGGCTCGATGCCTTCCTGGGCGCGCTGCCGGCACTCGATCCGTCGATCACCCCGCATGCGTGCTACACGGTAGAGCTGCGCGACCCAGCACTGCTGACGCCACGCTATATCCGGCTGTTGCGCCGCCACGGGGTGCGCTTCTGCCTGTCGGCACGTGACCGCCTGCCGCCGGTGCCGCGCCAGGCCGCGGCGCAGGCGCTGATGGACGAGGAAGCGCCAGGCCCGCTGGTGCTGCGCTGGATGCTGCATGGGGGCCGGCCCTACGCCTACGCGGAAAAGCTGTACGCACCCTTCGACCGCATCGTCGACGACGACCCCGACACCCGCCATGCCATTGCCGATGTGGTGGCACGCACGCTGCGCGCGGGGCAGCCTGCCATCGTCATTGTCAGCAACAACGCCGAGGGCTGCGCGCCGCTGAGTTGCGTGCGGCTGGCCGAGTCGATCATTGCGAGGCTGGCGCGGTGAATCGCTTGCCGGCAGTGCACAGTGGCCGATAGGCCGCTCCCGCAGGCAACGGCCATCACCGCCTGAACACTTGTGCATAATATGCACAGCTGGAGGCCATGCGCTTGTCCCCACCCACGCGATCGGCTTGAATCGGGGCACCTTCCAACCGAGGAAGGATGGAGACGACGATGCCCCTTTCCACTACGGCGCGCACACCGGGCCGCGCCGCCCTGCCGCAGCTGCTTGATCCTGCCTCGATAGCCATTGTCGGCGCCTCGCGCGATACCAGCCGCATCGGCGGCGTGGCGCTGGACCACCTGCAGCGCCTTGGATACCAGGGTCAGGTGTATCCGGTCAATCCGCGCTATGCCGAGATCGCCGGCCTGGCGTGCTATCCCGATATCGAATCCGTGCCGCAGGTGCCTGACGTGGCGGTGCTGGAGCTCGGCGCGGACGAGGTGCTGCCGCAGTTGCAGCGCTGCCATGCCCGCGGCGTCCGTGCCGCCATCGTCTACGCCTCGGGCTTTGCCGAGGCCGGTGAAGCTGGTGCCGGGCGCCAGGCCGCACTTGCGGCCTTCGCCCGCGAGAGCGGCATGGCAATCGCCGGACCCAACTGCATGGGGCTGGCCAACCTGACCACGCGCGCCATCACCGCATTTGCCACCACGTTCCGCGCGTTCCCGCCGCAGGACGGCCCGGGTGCCGTGAGCCTGCTGACCCAGAGCGGCAACGTCTGCGCCATCGTCTACGCCACAGGAAGGCAGATGGACGTGGGCTTCCACCAGTTCATCAATACCGGCAACGAAGCCTGCCTGGACTATTCGGATTACCTCGACTACCTCGCGGACGATCCGCAAACCGCGGCCGTGGTCGGTTACGCGATGTTTGCGCAGGGAAACTAGGGTCGGCTTTTGGCGCCGACCCAGCGCCCGGTCCCTACTTCCTCAACTTGCCCCCAAACTGCTTTCGAAACTTGGCCAGTTTCGGCGAGATCACAAAGGCACAGTACCCCTGGCTCGGATGATCCTGGTAGTAGTTCTGGTGACTTGCCTCGGCGCGCCAGTACGGTTGCTCCGGCTCGACCTGCGTCACGATCGGCGCATCAAAGACCTTGGCGGCAGCCAACTCCCGCATCACGTATTCCGCCGTGGCCCGTTGCGCCTCCGAATGCGTAAAGATCGCCGACCGGTACTGCGGCCCCACGTCGTTGCCCTGCCGGTCCGGCGTGGTCGGGTCATGGATGGCGAAGAAGATCTCCAGGATCTGGCGATAGTTGATCACCGACGGATCGAAGGTGACACGGACCACCTCGACGTGCCCGGTATCCCCCTCGCAAACCTGCTGGTAAGTCGGGTGATCCACGTGCCCGCCGGTATAACCGGACTCCACCGCCACCACGCCATCGACCTGCTGGTAGACCGCTTCCAGGCACCAGAAGCACCCGCCCCCCAGCGTGGCCGTTTCAAGTCCATGTTCCATTTGCGCCGCCCCCTTGCGTTGTCGTCTGTGGTGTCACGGCCTCAAGCATAAGCGCAGATTGGCGCCCTTGCAGCAGATTCAGCCAGGCTGGCGCTGCGCCTCCAGCATCGCGCGCAGTTGCGGCTTGAGCACCTTGCCCAGCGCGCTGCGCGGCAGGTCCTCCAGCAGCACCACCTCGCGCGGCAGCTTGAAGCGGGCAATGCGCGTGGCCAGCAGTTCGCGCAGCGGCTCCGCGCCCAGCGCGTCGCGCGGCGCGCCCGGCGCGGGCACGATCACCGCCACCGGCACCTCGCCCCAGCGCGCATCGGCCACGCGGACCACCGCGCACTCCTGCACGCCGGGCAGGCCGGCCAGCACGTTCTCGATCTCGGCGGGATAGATGTTCTCGCCACCCGAGATGATCATGTCCTTGCTGCGGCCGACGACTTCGATGCAGCCGCCGGCATCGCGGTGCGCGAGGTCGCCGGAATGGAACCAGCCGTCGGGCAGGCCGTTATCAGGCTGGTTCCAGTAGCCAGCCATCACGTTGGCGCCGCGCACCCACAGCTCGCCAACCTCGCCCGGCGCCACCTCGGCACCGTCCGGACCGGCCAGCCGGACTTGCGCCTCCGGCTGCGGCCAGCCGGCATAGCCAGGCCGGGCCATCGCATCCTGCAGCTTCAGCACCACCGACACCGGACCGGTCTCGGTCGCGCCATAGACCTGCCCCAGCGGCACGCCGCGCGCATGGAAGGCCTCGATATACGACAGCGGGATGGTCGACGAACCTGCCATCACGCCGCGCAGCGCCGACAGGTCGGCCCCGGGCCAGCCGGGATGCTCAAGCACCGCGCGCAGCGTGGCCGGCACCATCAGCGACAGGCTCGGCCGCGCCTGCGCGACCGCGCCGAGCCAGGCGTCCGGCGCAAAGCGGTCGTGCAGCGTGACCTGCGCCCCGGCCAGCAGCGCCGGCAGCGTCTGGATGCACAGCCCGCCGACATGGAACATCGGCAGCACCGACAGCACGTGGTCGTCCGCGGTCATGCCGTGCGCCCACCAGCTGGCGCGCGCATTGGCCAGCAACCCGGCCTGCGTATGCACCGCGCCCTTGGGCTTGCCGGTGGTGCCGGAGGTGTAGGCCAGCAGCAGCGGCGCATCGTCCGGCACCGGCGCATGGGCCACGCCGAACGGCGCGGGATGGTCGATCAGCCGGTCGAGATGCGCGACCTGGCAGCCGCTGCCAGCCTCCTGCGCCAGCCCTGCATGGCGCTCGTCATGGAACAGCGCGGCCAGTTGCGCGTGGCCGGCAATGGTACGCAGCTCCGCCGGCGCCAGCCGGTAGTTCAGCGGCACGAACATCGCCCCGACACGCGCACAGGCGAACAGCAGCACCAGCTGCAACTCGTGGTTCAGGCACAGCGTGCCGACGCGGTCGCCCGCGCGGATGCCCCACGTCGCTGCCAGGTGGGCGCTGGCACGCTCGACGCGCCGCCACAGCTTGCCGTAGGTGAAGGTGCGGCCCAGGTAGTGCAACGCCGGCCGCCCCGGCGCCGCGGCGGCATGGCCATGCAGCATGGCCGGCAGCGCGCCCAGCCCGGCGGCGCCCGCGCGCATGGCGCGGCTGGCGGCGCTCATTCGTCGCGCTCGCCGGATTCGTACAGGGTCTCGCGCCCCATGCGGTCCAGGATCAGCTCGGCGGTCCAGGGCAGCATCAGCGCACCGCAGCGCGAGTCGCGGTAGAGCCGCTCCAGCGGCAGGTCCTTGAGCATCGACTGGCCGCCGCAGGTGCGGATCGCCAGCCGGGCGATGTCGTTGGCGCCTTCCATCACGGTGTAGTGCGCGGCGTACAGGCGCAGGCGCTCGTCCTTGGTCGGATTGGGCCTGGCCTCATGGATCACGCGCCAGAAGATCGAGCGCATGGTTTCCAGCTGGATGCGCATCTGCGCCACCGCGATCTGCTTGGTCGGGTACATGCGGCGCTTGACCGGCGGCTGGCCCGGCACCTCGCCGCGCAGGTACTGCACGGTGAAATCGTAGGCAGCCTGGGCTACGCCCAGGTAGGTCGGCGACAGCGTGAAGAACATTGCCGGCCAGGTCTGCGCGGCACGGTAGTAGACGCCGCGCGGCATCAGCTGCTCATGGTCGGGCACGAACACGTCCTTGAGCAGCAGCGTGCGCGATACCGTCCCGCGCATGCCCATCGGGTCCCACTCACCGGTCACGGTCAGCCCTTCCGCCTTGCCGGGCACGGCGATATAGAGCGTGTCGCGCATGTCGGGATGCTGGTCGCCGCGGTCCTCGGTGCACAGGATGCCGTAGTAGTCGGCCGCGCCCGACAGCGAGGCGAAGATCTTGCGCCCGTTCAGCACCCAGCCGCCCTCGACCTTGCGCGCGGTGGTGCCGAACGGCGCCTTGCCCGCGGCAGCGGCGGAGCCTTCGGAGAACGGCTGCGCATAGACCGCGCCATCGCGCACCACGCGCGAGAAATGCAGCTCGCGCCGGGCTTCGTGCTCGGCGCGCTGCTCAGGCGTCATGTCGATGCCGTCGGACAGCACGCCGGTCCACATGGTCGAGCAGATATGCATGTTGTACGTCAGCGCCGTGGCCCCGCAGAAGCGGCCGATCTCGGCGCCGACCATGCAGTAGGTGGCAAAGTCCGCGCCCTCGCCGCCGAACGCCTGCGGCACGCACAGGGCCAGCAGGCCGGCCTCGCGCAGGTCGGCATAGTTGGCGAAGGGGAAGCTGGCCTCGCGGTCCCAGGTGGCTGCGCGCGCGGCGAAGCGCTCGCGGCCGAGGCGGTTGGCCAGCGCCAGCAGGCGCGCTTGTTGCGGGGTAAAGTCCGCCGTACCGATGGCGGGAATGAAGTCGAGCTGTCCGGATGGCATGTCGCGGTCTCCTGTTTTCCTGCTCGCGCCGGATGCGGTGGCGGCGCTGCGGCGGTTCTTGTGTTGCGTTGCCGGGAAGCGGCGTGGTTCAGTGCACGGGGAAGCGCCGCTGCAGGAAATCCAGCACCGCTTCGTTGAACAGCGCCGGCCGCTCCATGCAGGCCAGGTGGCCGACATCCGGCAGGCAGCGGTATTCGGCGCCGGGAATGCGCTGCGCCATGCGCTCCATCACCTCGGGCGCGGCATTGGTGTCGTGCTGCCCGGCCAGCGCCAGCACCGGCACCGCGATGCGCGGCAGCGCGTCGCGCTGGTTGAAGCGCACCAGCGCGCCCAGCGCCGCGCGGTAGGTTGGCGCCGGCACCGCCGCCATCACCGCCGTGGCAAAGGCCACGGCTTGTGGCTCGACATCGGGCGCGACCATGGTGCGCACCAGCCCGGCGGCCATCTCGGCCATGGTCCTGCCGGCGTCCAGCGGCGCGGTGCGCGCGGCGATGAAGTCGCGCTGCCAGGGCCCGTCGCCCTTGCCAAAGGCGGGCGAGGTGCCGGACAGCACCATGCCGTCGATCAGCGCGGGCGCGGCCGCGCAGGCCTGCTGCGCCACCATGCCGCCCATGCTGTGGCCCAGCAGCACCACGCGCCGGCCGGCGTCGCGCTCGGCCTGCAGCAGCGGCGCCAGCGCTTGCGCCAGCCCGTCGAAGTCATAGGGATCGATCAGGGCGCTGTCGCCGTAGCCGGGCATGTCCCAGGCCGCGGCGCGGTAGCCGGCCTGCGCCAGCGCCTCGCCCTGCGCGGGCCAGGCGGCCTTGCCGCCGCCGATGCCGTGCAGCATCACCACCGCCACCGGGCCATCGCCCCAGGCCAGCGTGGCGATGCCGTTGGCGTGGCGTTGCATCGTCGCGGTCGCGCTCATGCCGCCACCTCCACCAGCGTGCCCGCTTCCACCTCGTTGCGGCCATCCAGCGACACCGTGCAGTTGCGCAGCGGCAGGTCGAAATGGCCCAGCGTATGCCGCCCGGCGACCTCGTTGGCGCCGGTCGAGAACAGGAAGTTGCCGGCAAACGCGCGCAGCTCGGTGCCGTTGCAGTCGCGCTTGTCGTAGAAAGTCATCGCGTCCCAGCGCGCCAGCCGGTTCAGGCCCCAGCCCACGTGCGAGACCGCATACGCATCGCGCGTGCCTTCGCGATCGGCCCAGGCCTGGTAGTAGCCGCGCATCATGTCGGCGTCGACGCCCTGCCCCTCGACGCCGACGATGTAGTCGTCCTCGATATGGCAGACCACGGTATCGCGCAGGTAGGTCTTGAAGGTCAGGTTGACGTCGCCCGGCGCCAGCACCAGCGTGCCGTTGACCTGGCGGCTGGCCGGAAACGCCAGGCACAGCCCGCCGGGCCAGTGCGAGACCTGGCCGGGCTTGTTGCAGAAGCCCCAGACCCCGCCCACGCGGGCGTCGGCCAGGCCGATGCGCAGCTCGGTGCCGGCCGGCGAATGCACGCGCATCTCGCGCGCGCCGCGCAGGCGCTTCATGGCGGCACGCACGGTGCCTTCCAGCGCCGGGTCGGGCTGGCAGCGTTCCAGGATCTCGGGATGTTCGTTGCTGACCATCAGCATGCGCGGCACGATGCCGTCGGCACCGCGCAGGATCAGCGGCAGTTCCGGCGCGTGCAGCAGGCCTTCCACCGTGCAGTCCAGCACCAGGTGACAGCGCGACAAGGCCGCCACCACCGGCGCGAGGCCCTGCAAGGCATCGCTGGCGCCGGTGGAGCGCACCGGCGCGGGCGCGCCAAGTGCCGGTGTCGGCACCTGGATCCGCACCGGGGTGGCGCCCAGCGACTGCACGGCCAGTTCGGCCAAGGCCACGTTGACAGGGCGGGATTGCGACTCCGTTACAATTCCAACGACTTCCGCACCCTGCAGGGCACAGAGTTCCAGCGTGCGCCGGAACGCCGCCAGCCAGCGGTGTTCGATCTGCTCGATGAGCATGACTTGTCTCCGGTTGTTCTTGTATGGCGGCAGGGCTCGCCTGGTTTTGTGCGCCAGCCAACGCCCGCATCGCGGATTGGTGGTCGCCGGGCTTGTACTCGATGCCCATGGCGCGAATAATATATATGAAATTTCATGAACTCCAGCGGAGCCCCCATGGGCATGCCTGAGGCCCAGCCACAGATCACCAGCGCCGCCGCACCAGATTTCGATGCGCAGCACTTCCGCCGCACCCTGTCGCAGTTCGCAACCGGGGTGACGGTGATCACTACGCGCGCCAGCGCCGCGTCGGTCGCCGCCGGCGCGCCGCCGTTCATCGGCATCACCGCCAGTTCGTTCAATTCGGTGTCGCTGGATCCGCCGCTGGTGCTGTGGAGCATGGCCACGCGCGCCAACAGCCTGCCGATGTTCCGCGACGGCACCCACTACATCATCAACGTGCTGTCGGCCTCGCAGCTGGAGCTGTGCCAGCGCTTCGCCACCCTCAAGGGCGACCGTTTCGCCGGCGTCGACTACCGGCTCTCGGCCACCGGCCTGCCGATCCTGTCCAATGCGCTGGCCTGGTTCGAATGCCACAACCGCAGCCGCTACGACGAGGGCGACCACATCATCTTCGTGGGTGAAGTCGAGCGCTGCGGCGTGCTCGATGGCAGCGACGGCCCGCTGGTATTCCAGGGCGGCCAGTTCACCACCACCGCCCCCCTCGACCTCTGAACGGCACCGGGCCCATCATGGCGGACCTGCCCGCGCAATCCCCCCTGCCCTTTGTCGATGGCTACCTGGCCTACCTGCTGGCCCGCGCCAGCCACCTGATCTCGGGCGAATTCCACCGCGAAGTGGAGGCCAGCGGCCTGTCCGTGCAGGAATGGCGCGTGCTGGCCACGCTGGCCGACCGCCCCGACTGCACCATCGGCACGCTCGCCGAAATCACGCTGACCAAGCAGCCGACGCTGACCAAGCTGGTCGACCGCATGGCCGCCGACGGGCTGGTGACGCGCCGCGCCGGCCAGGCCGACCGCCGCCAGGCGCTGATCTCGATCACCCCGCGCGGCCTCGCGCTGGCCCAGCCGCTGCTGGCACGCGCCGCCCAGCACGAGCGCGCAGTGCTGGACGACTTTGGCCCGCGCCAGGGCGCGCTGCTGAAAGAAGCCCTGCAGCAGCTGATTGCGCTGCATACGCAACGCTAGGCGCCCTCCGCCGCCTTCAGGATCGCCAGCGGCGAACTGTCCACCTTGATGCGCTGCAACACGATATTCGAGCGGATATCCATCACGCCCTTGGTGCGGTACAGCCGGTTCACGATGAAGTCCGAGTAGTGCTTCAGGTTGCGCGCCTGCACCCGCAGGATGTAGTTGCTGTCGCCGGTGATGATGTACGCGGACAGCACTTCCGGCCACGACTGAACCGCGGCGATAAAGGTGTCGTGCCAGCCTTCCACATCATGGCGCATCGAGACCTGCACGATCGCCTCAAGCTCCAGCCCGAGCTGCTCGGCGTCGAACCAGGCGCGGTAGCCGCCGATCACCCCTGACTCTTCCAGCAGGCGCACCCGCCGCAGGCATGCCGAAGGCGACAGCGCCACGCGGTCGGCCAGGTCCTGGTTGCTGATGCGGCCGTTCTCCTGCAGGCAGGTCAGGATGCGCAGGTCGGTGGGATCGAGGTTCATTCGAATTTCCTTCGACTAATCATCAATTCTTCGCATTTTATGCGAAAGATGACCGCATCGACGGTCCATTTAGCAAGCCTCTTGCCGGCAATTTTGACTATGATTTCCGTCATCGAGGCAGACAACGACGGCGCCTTGCAAAGGCGCCGCGCACCCTTATGACCGCCCCCAATCAAGACCCGCGCCGGCTGTGGGACATCAGCCCGCCCCTCTCCCCCCCCACCCCGGTCTGGCCCGG
>NZ_JBYTAG010000118.1:0-9504 GCF_058787995.1 Cupriavidus sp. FW305-27 | reverse complement strand
CTGGCGCGCAATATCGTGCAGCACCTGAACCGCCGCAAGCCGGACCAGATCCGCCTGCACGAGCCGGTCGAGCCGCTCTACCCGGTGGAAGAACTGTACGGCGTGATCCCGACCGACACGCGCAAGCCCTATGACGTGCGCGAGGTGATCGCGCGCCTGGTCGACGGCTCCGAGTTCGACGAGTTCAAGGCGCGCTACGGCACCACGCTGGTGTGCGGCTTCGCGCGCATCTGGGGCTACCCCGTCGGCATCGTCGCCAACAACGGCATCCTGTTCTCCGAATCCGCACTGAAGGGCGCGCACTTTATCGAGCTGTGCTGTCAGCGCAAGATCCCCCTGGTGTTTCTGCAGAACATCACCGGCTTCATGGTGGGCCGCAAGTACGAGAACGAAGGCATTGCCCGCAATGGCGCCAAGATGGTGACCGCGGTCGCCACCGCGCAGGTGCCCAAGTTCACGGTGATCATCGGCGGCTCGTTCGGCGCCGGCAACTACGGCATGTGCGGGCGCGCCTATTCGCCGCGCTTCCTGTGGATGTGGCCGAACGCGCGCATCTCGGTGATGGGTGGCGAGCAGGCCGCCAGCGTGCTGGCCACGGTGCGCCGCGACGGCATCGAGGGCAAGGGCGGCAAGTGGAGCGCGCAAGAGGAAGAGGCGTTCAAGCAGCCGATCCGCGACCAGTACGAGCACCAGGGCCATCCGTACTACGCCAGCGCGCGGCTGTGGGACGACGGCGTGATCGACCCGGCGCAGACCCGCACCGTGCTGGGCCTGGGTCTTTCCGCGAGCCTGAACGCACCGATCGACGAGATGAAGTTCGGCGTGTTCCGCATGTAATCCCGGCCACGCCGCTACTGTCACATTACCGCCTTCCACCCCATGCGCAGCGTCGCCCGCCTGCTTTGCAGCCCAGCCCTGGTCACGGCGCTTGCCTTGCTGGCGCCGCTGTCGGGGCATGCGCAGAGCGCGAGCGGCAACGGCAATCCTGCGCCGCGCATGCGCTTCCAGGAGCAGGTGGTGATGCTGCCCAAGGCGGCGATCCCGTCGCGCATCGACCTGGAGGCCACGGTATTCAAGCCGGCTGGCGATGGGCCGTTCCCGCTGGTGGTGATCAACCACGGCAAGGCGCCGGGCCGGCCCGCGATGCAGGGGCGCGCGCGCTTTCCGGCGCAGAGCCTGGAATTCCTGCGCCGCGGCTACGCCGTGGTGCTGCCGATGCGGCAGGGTTTTGCGCGCTCGGGTGGCGCCTATGTGGGCGGCAGCTGCGACATCGAGACCAACGGCATGATGCAGGCCGACGATGTCGTCGCCACGCTCGACTTCATGGCCACGCAGCCCTATGTGGACATGGACCGCATTGTCGTGATCGGCCAGTCGCACGGGGGCCTGACCACGATGGCGTTCAGCACCATCGGCTATCCGGGGGTGCTGGGCGTGGTCAACTTCGCGGGCGGGCTGCGCAACCTGAACTGCGCGGACTGGGAAGAGCGCCTGGTCGATGCCTTTGCCAGCTATGGCGGCCTGGCGCGCTACCCGTCGCTGTGGGTGTACGGCGACAACGACAGCTACTGGCCGGTGCCCTTGCCCGGCCGCATGTTCAACGCCTTCAAGGCGCGCGCCACCGGTCCCGCGGCCAGATCGCGGCTGGTGGACGTGGGCGAGTTCGGCAACGACTCGCATCGCGTCTTCAGCGCGCGCGAAGGCATCCCGGTGTGGTTGCCTGAAGTCGGCAACTTCTTCCGCTCGCTGGGGCTGCCGTTCGACGCCGGGACCTGAACCGCACCAGACAACTTAATCCGCCAACGGAGCGAACCATGGAATTCACCGCCCTGACCGTCAATATCGCCAGCCACGTCGCCACCGTCACGCTGAACCGGCCCGATGTGCGCAACGCCTTCAACGAGACCGTGATCGCCGAGCTGACCGGCGCCTTCCGCGCGCTGGGCGACATGGACGAGGTGCGCGCCATCGTGCTGGCCGGCAACGGCCCTGCCTTCTGCGCCGGCGCCGACCTGAATTGGATGAAGAAGATGGCCGGCTATTCCGACGACCAGAACCGCGCCGATGCGCTGACCCTGGCGCAGATGCTGCACACCATCTGGTCGTGCCCGCGCCCGGTGATCGCGCGCATCCAGGGCGACACCTACGCCGGCGGCATGGGCCTGGTGGCCGCGTGCGATATCGCGGTGGCTGCCGAGCACGCGCACTTCTGCCTGTCCGAGGCGCGCCTGGGACTGCTGCCCGCCACCATCAGCCCGTATGTGATCCGCGCGCTGGGCGAGCAGGCCGCACGCCGCTACTTCATCACCGCCGAGCGCTTCGATGCCGCCGAGGCGCTGCGGCTGGGCTTTGTGCATGCGGTGGTGCCGGCCGGGGCTCTGGACGCCAAGGTCGCCGAACTGGCGACTGCGCTGGTGGCCAACAGCCCGAACGCCGTGCGCGAAAGCAAGCGACTGGTGCAGGACATCGCCGGGCGCGCGATCGACAACGACTTGCTGGCCGATACCGCGGACCGGATTGCAAAGATCCGGGCGTCGGAAGAGGGGCGTGAAGGGGTGAAGTCGTTCCTGGAGAAGCGCTCGCCGTCGTGGCGGCCGGCTTGAGGCAAAAGACTGGCTTACCGCTTGTTTGCTCCCCTCTTCCGCGCGCGGGAGAGGGGCTGGGGGAGAGGGCGGGCTTATGCCAAGCATGAGGCGCCTGACTTCGTGGGAAGGCCGGCCCTCTCCCCCCACCCCTCTCCCGCAGGCGGGAGAGGGGAGTTCCGTAGCAGCATGCGACAGCATGCCTCCGTAAATAAAGATTGCGTGTAGATCGCAGCACGCTAGCAACAAGAACAAGGCTTCATCATGGAAACATTCGTCAAGTTTCGCTAACGCGCCGCTAACTTGGAAATTCCATTGTCATTGCCAACCTGAAAGAGACATTCCTAACATGACCCTCCCCAACCTGTCCGCCACCGTCGCACTGCCCGGCCTTGCCGGCAACGGCGCGCGCGCGGACGGTCAACAAAGGAGGGCTACCTTGGATCACCTGTCCCTTTCCCCAGGCAGAGACGCGCAGGCACTCGGCCAGCGCAGCCGCAACGCCGTCTGGCATCCATGCACGCGGCTGCGCCCCGACGACGACGCGGTGCCGCTGGCGATCGTGCGCGGCGTCGGCCCGTGGCTGCATGATGCCGACGGCCGCCGCTATTTCGACGCCACCAGTTCGTGGTGGGTCAACCTGTTCGGCCACGCCAACCCGCGCATCAACGCCGCGCTGGCCAGCCAGCTGGAAACGCTTGAGCACGTGATGCTCGCCGGCTGCACCCATGCCCCGGCGGTGGAGCTGGCGGAGCGCCTGTCGGCGCTGACCGGCGGCGCGCTCGGCAATGTCTTCTACGCTTCGGACGGCGCCTCGGCGGTCGAGATCGCGCTGAAGATGAGCTTCCACTACTGGCGCAATACCGGCCTGCCTGCCAAGCGCGAGTTCGTCTGCCTGCGCCACGGCTACCACGGCGAGACCGTGGGCGCGCTCGCGGTGACCGACGTGGAAGTCTTCCGCGATGCCTATGATCCGCTGATCCGCCGCGCACACGTGGTGATGTCGCCCGACGCACGCCAGGCCGCACCCGGCGAGAGCGCTGCGGACGTGGCCGCCCGCGCCCTGGCGGAGCTGGAAACCCTGCTGCGCGAGCGCGCCGGCCAGATCGCCGCGCTGATCGTCGAGCCGCTGGTGCAGGGCGCCGCCGGCATGGCGATGTACGACCCGTCGTATCTGGATGGCGCGCGCGCTTTGTGCGACCGCTACCGGATCCACCTGATCGCCGACGAGATCGCGGTGGGCTGCGGGCGCACCGGCACCTTCTTCGCGTGGGAACAGTCGCGCGCCGGGGAGGCGCCGCTGCCCGCGCACCTGTGGCCCGACTTCCTGTGCCTGTCCAAGGGCATCAGCGGCGGCTACCTGCCGCTGTCGCTGGTGCTGTCGCGCCCGGAGATCCAGCGTGCCTTCGTCGCCGACGAGCTGGCCCGCAGCTTCCTGCATTCGCACTCCTACACCGGCAACCCGCTGGCCTGCCGCGCCGCGCTGGCCACGCTGGACTTGTTCGCGCAGGACGACGTGCTCGCGCGCAACCGCGAGCGCGCGCACTGGCTCGCCGACGGCATGGCCGCGCTGGCCGCCGACGCGCGCCTGCGGCACGTCCGCCAGCGCGGGCTGATCTGGGCCGCCGATGTGCGCGATGACGTCGCCGGCGCCGACTTTGCCGCGCGCTTCCATCACGCCGCGCGCGAGCGCGAGCTGCTGGTGCGCCCGATCGGCAATACGCTGTACGTGATGCCGCCCTACGTCTTCGATGCCGCGCAGGCACGCTGGCTGGGCGAGCAGATGATGGCCACGCTCGACGATGTGACCACGAGCGGGGAGGTGCGCCATGCTGCTTGAACAACTGAGGCGGGCCGCCGAACAGCGCCACGCGCTGGCCCTGACGCGCCGCCGCCGCGTTGCCCACACTGCCTGCGCGCCGCACCAGGCCGTGGGCGAGGACGGGTCCGAGCCGGAATCGCTGCTGACCTTCTGCAGCAACGACTACATGGGGCTGGCCAACCACCCGGACGTGATCGCCGCGCTGGTGGAAGGCGCGCAGCGCTATGGTGCGGGCAGCGGTGCCTCGCACCTGGTCAGCGGGCATTCGCTGGCGCACACCCAGCTGGAAGCGGAACTGGCGCGCTGGCTCGCCCCGCATATCCCGCATGCGTGCACGCTGTATTTCTGCACCGGCTACATGGCCAACATGGCGGTGCTGACCGCGCTGGGCACCGCGGGCGCCACGCTGTTCTGCGAGTCGCTCAACCATGCCTCGCTGATCGATGGGGCGCGGCTCGCGCGCGCCGACGTGCAGCGCTACCCGCATTGCGACACCGCCGCGCTGGAAGCGCTGCTGGCGGCCAGCACCAGCGAGCGCAAGCTGATCGTGACCGACAGCGTGTTCAGCATGGACGGCAATGTCGCGCCGCTGCGCAAGCTGCTGGAACTGGCCGAGCGCCATGACGCCTGGATCATTGTCGATGACGCCCACGGCTTCGGCGTGCTGGGCGAGCAGGGCCACGGCGTGCTGGAAGCGCTGGGGCTGTCGTCCGAGCGGCTGATCTATATCGGCACGCTCGGCAAGGCCGCCGGCGTGGCGGGCGCCTTCGTCGCCGCGCACGAGACCATCATCGAACACCTGGTCAACACCGCGCGGCCGTATATCTACACCACGGCCGCGCCGCCGGCAGTCGCGCATGCGCTGCTGGCCAGCCTGGCGATCATCGAAGGAGAGGAGGGCACGCAACGCCGCGCGCAACTGACGCGCTGCATCGGCATGCTGCGCGAGGGGCTGGCCCAGCTGGCTGCCATCGCGGGCTGGACGCTGGGCGACAGCGAGACCGCGATCCAGCCGCTGATCGTCGGCGACAACGGCGCCGCGCTGGCGCTGTCGGCCACGCTGGAGGCGGATGGCATCCGCGTCGGCGCGATCCGGCCGCCGACCGTGCCGGAAGGGACCGCGAGGCTGCGCATCACGCTGTCGGCCGCGCACACCGAAGACGATGTGCGGCGCCTGCTGGATGCCCTGAGCGCCGCCGTGGCGCAGCGGGAGGTCGCATGAGCACGCGTGCGCCTTTCGCCTGCTTTGTCACCGGCACCGATACCGGCATCGGCAAAACCCACGCCAGCGCCACGCTGCTGCATGCGCTCCATGCCGCCGGCTACCGCACCGCGGGCATGAAGCCCGTGGCCAGCGGCAGTGAGTGGCGCGACGGCCATTGGCACAACGACGACGTGGCGCAGCTGCGCGCCGCCAGCTCGGTGGCGGTGCCGCTGGGCCAGACCTGCCCGTTCCTGCTGCGCACCCCGTGCTCGCCGCACCTGGCCGCCGCGCACGAGGGCGTGCGCATCACGCGCGCGCCGGTCCGTGCCGCCTTCGACGCGCTGCGCCGGCAGGCCGATGCGGTGGTGGTTGAGGGCGTGGGCGGCTTCAATGTGCCGCTCGATGCAGGCGCGGTGCGCTGGAACACCGCCGACCTGGCGGTGATGCTGGCGGTCCCGGTAGTGATGGTGGTCGGCATCCGGCTCGGCTGCCTGAACCACGCCGTGCTGACCGCCGAAGCCATCCGCGCGCGCGGCCTGCCGCTGGCGGGCTGGATCGCCAACCGGGTCGACCCGGACATGCTGCTGGCCGACGAGAACATCGCCACGCTGCACGCGTCGCTGGACGCGCCTTGCCTCGGTGAATTGCCCTGGCAACTGGCGCCCGCCGCTGCCGCTGCCGCTGGCCGGCTCGACCTTGCGCCGCTGTTCGCCGCCGCCACCCAATACCAAGCCGAGGCCGCCGGCCTTGCTGCCTGAACCAGAATTCGCATCGATCATGACTCAAGCTCACACCGCTACCACCGTTACTACCGTTTCCGTCGATTCCCTGCGCCAGAGCGCGCGCTCGCACGCACTGCCCGATGACGCCGCGTGGCGCGTCGATGACGTTGCCGCGTTGTTCGCGCTGCCGTTCAACGACCTGCTGTTCCGCGCCCAGCAAGTGCACCGCGAGCACTTCGACGCCAATACCGTGCAGCTGTCCACGCTGCTGTCGATCAAGACCGGCGGCTGCGAAGAGGATTGCGGCTACTGCCCGCAGAGCGCGCACCACGATGCCGGCGTGAAGGCCGAAAAGCTGATGGCGCTGGACGAAGTCCTGGACGCCGCGCGCGCGGCCAAGGCCAATGGCGCCACCCGCTTCTGCATGGGCGCCGCCTGGCGCAGCCCCAAGGACCGCCACCTGGAGCCGGTGATGGACATGGTGCGCGAAGTCAAGGCCATGGGCCTGGAGACCTGCGTCACGCTGGGCATGCTCAAGGCCGAGCAGGCCCAGCAGCTCAAGGAGGCGGGGCTGGACTACTACAACCACAATCTGGATACCTCGCCTGAGTTCTACGGCAAGATCATCACCACGCGCACCTACCAGGACCGGCTCGACACAATCGGCCATGTGCGCGACGCCGGCATCAATGTCTGCTGCGGCGGCATCGTCGGCATGGGCGAGGCGCGCGAAGCGCGCGCCGGCCTGATCGCGCAGCTGGCCAATATGGACCCGTATCCGGAGTCGGTGCCCATCAACAACCTGGTCCAGGTCGAAGGCACGCCACTGGCGGGCACCGAGGCGCTGGACCCGTTCGAGTTCGTCCGCACCATTGCCGTGGCACGCATCACCATGCCGCGCGCCATGGTGCGCCTGTCCGCCGGCCGCGAGGCCATGGACGAAGCGTTGCAGGCGCTGTGCTTCATGGCCGGCGCCAATTCCATTTTTTACGGCGAAAAGCTGCTGACCACCGGCAACCCGCAGGCCGACCGCGATCGCGCCCTGCTGGCCCGCCTCGACATCCGCGCAGAGGGCTACGCGGGATGACGAGGTAAGGAAGCCCACCGGTAATCAGCTGGCTCGCCGTCCTGTCGAAAAACTAGGAGGAGCCATGTTCAGCAAGATCCTGATCGCCAACCGCGGTGAAATCGCCTGCCGCGTGGCCGCCACCTGCCGCCGGCTCGGCATCCGCACCGTCGCGGTGTACTCGGATGCCGACGCCGACGCGCGCCACGTCGCCTTCTGCGACGAGGCCGTGCATATCGGCGGCGCGGCCGCGCGCGACAGCTACCTGCGCGCGGACCACATCATCGAGATGGCGAAGGAGGCCGGCGCCCAGGCCATCCACCCGGGCTACGGCTTCCTGTCCGAGAACGAAGCCTTTGCCGAGGCCTGCGCCGCGGCGGGGCTGGTCTTCATCGGCCCGCCGGCGTCCGCCATCCACGCGATGGGCAGCAAGAGCGCGGCCAAGCAATTGATGGAGAAGGCCGCGGTGCCGCTGGTGCCCGGCTACCACGGCGAGGACCAGGGTCCGGCGCTGCTGCGCCGCGAGGCCGACCGCATCGGCTACCCGGTGCTGCTCAAGGCCAGCGCAGGCGGCGGCGGCAAGGGCATGCGCGTGGTCGAGTCGGGCGACGCCTTCGAGGCCGCGCTGGCCTCGGTCAAGCGCGAGGCCAGCGCCAGCTTTGGCGATGACAAGGTACTGGTGGAGAAGTACCTGACGCGCCCGCGCCATATCGAGATCCAGGTGTTTGCCGATACCCATGGCAACTGCGTCTACCTGTTCGAGCGCGACTGCTCGGTGCAGCGCCGCCACCAGAAGGTGCTGGAAGAAGCCCCCGCGCCAGGCATGACCGAGGCGCGTCGCCGCGCCATGGGCGAAGCGGCGGTGGCCGCGGCCAAGGCGGTCGGCTATGTCGGCGCCGGCACGGTGGAGTTCATCGCCAACCAGGACGGTTCGTTCTACTTCATGGAGATGAACACGCGCCTGCAGGTGGAGCACCCTGTTACCGAGATGATCACCGGGCAGGACCTGGTCGAATGGCAGCTGCGCGTCGCCGCCGGCGAAGCGCTGCCGCTCACGCAGGACCAGCTGCGCATCGACGGCCACGCCCTGGAAGCACGCATCTACGCCGAGAACCCCGACAAGCAGTTCCTGCCATCAACCGGCACGCTGCGCTTCCTGCGCACGCCGCCGGCGGTGCAGTTCATGCGCGGTGAGGATGTGCACGGCCCGGCCGGCATCCGCATCGACGCCGGCGTGCGCGAAGGCGACACCATCAGCCCGTTCTACGACCCGATGATCGCCAAGCTGATCGTCTGGGGCAAGGACCGCGACGAGGCGCTGGCGCGCATGCGCCAGGCGCTGGCGTCGTATCACGTGGTGGGGTTGTCGACCAACGTGGCCTTCCTGCAGCGGCTGGTGTCGTCCCAGGCGTTCCGCACGGCGGACCTCGACACCGGCCTGATCGAGCGCAACGAGAAGGTCTTGTTCCCGCCGCCGGCGCCGGTCGGCCTGGAAGTCATCGCGCTGGCGGTGGCGGCGCTGTTCGACCGCGAGGCCCGCGAGCGTCGCATCGACGCCGCCGACCAGCATTCGCCGTGGACCCATGGCGGCGCGTGGCGGCTGAACGGCGGCGTGTCGCGCACGCTGCGCTTCGGCTATGGCGAGCAGGTGCTGGAGGTGACGCTGAGCACCAATGAGCGCGGCAGCACGCTGATCTATGCGGACCAGGCGGCGCCCTTTGCCTGCACCTGCCAGGCCGACGATATCCGCATCAACCTCGGCACCCGGCGCGCGCACGGGCAGGTGCATGCGGATGGCGAGACCTTCCACGTCTTCTATGCCGGACGGCATGTGAGCCTGGCCTGGCTCGATCCGTTGGCCCATGCCGGCGAGACCGAAAGCGAAGGCGGCAAGCTCACTGCGCCGATGCCCGGGAAGGTCATTGCCGTGATGGTCGAGGCTGGCAGCACCGTCACGCGCGGCACGCCGTTGCTGGTGATGGAGGCCATGAAGATGGAGCACACCATCAGCGCACCGGTGGACGGGGTGGTGAGTGAGGTGCTTTACCGGGTCGGGGAGCAGGTTGTGGAGGGGGCGCAGCTTCTGGCGTTCGAGGGGAAGTCGGGGG
>NZ_JBYTAG010000117.1:0-9883 GCF_058787995.1 Cupriavidus sp. FW305-27 | reverse complement strand
TCGAGCAGCGCATCGACAACAAGATCATCCGCCCGAGCGCCAACTACACCGGTCCGGAGAACCTGAAGTTCGTGCCGCTGAAGGATCGCAAGTAAGACCGGCTGCCGGTTTGCTCCGCGTCGGGTTGCCTTGATCCGGGCCTGCGGGCAAGGGGGTAGTTGGTCGCTGACATGGGACCACTACCCCTTTTTCATACCTATATTGATTTCCCTACACCATGAATTCTGCAAACCGCAAACCGCTACCGGGCACCAAGCTGGATTACTTTGACGCGCGCGCCGCGGTCGAGGCAATCCAGCCGGGTGCCTACGACAAGCTGCCGTACACGTCGCGCGTGCTGGCAGAAAACCTGGTGCGCCGCTGCGATCCCGCCACGCTGACGGATTCGCTCAAGCAGCTGATCGGGCGCAAGCGCGACCTCGATTTCCCGTGGTTCCCGGCGCGCGTGGTGTGCCATGACATCCTGGGCCAGACCGCGCTGGTGGACCTGGCCGGCCTGCGCGACGCCATCGCCGAACAGGGAGGCGACCCCGCCAAGGTCAACCCGGTAGTGCCGGTGCAGCTGATCGTCGATCATTCGCTGGCGGTGGAGTGCGGCGGCTTCGACCCCGATGCGTTCGCCAAGAACCGCGCCATCGAAGACCGCCGCAACGAAGACCGCTTCCACTTCATCGACTGGACCAAGCAGGCGTTCAAGAACGTCGACGTGATCCCGCCGGGCAACGGCATCATGCACCAGATCAACCTGGAGAAGATGTCGCCGGTGATCCACGCCGACAACGGCGTGGCCTACCCCGATACCTGCGTCGGCACCGACAGCCACACCCCGCATGTGGATGCGCTCGGCGTGATCGCCATCGGCGTGGGCGGCCTGGAAGCCGAGAACGTGATGCTCGGCCGCGCCTCGTGGATGCGCCTGCCGGACATTATCGGCGTGGAGCTGACGGGCAAGCGCCAGCCTGGCATCACCGCCACCGACATCGTGCTGGCACTGACCGAGTTCCTGCGCAAGGAGAAGGTGGTCGGCGCCTACCTGGAGTTCCGCGGCGAAGGCGCCTCGAGCCTGACGCTCGGCGACCGCGCCACCATCTCCAACATGGCGCCGGAATACGGCGCCACCGCGGCGATGTTCTTTATCGACGAGCAGACCATCGATTACCTGCGCCTGACCGGCCGCACCGATGAGCAGCTCAAGCTGGTCGAGACGTACGCCAAGACCACCGGCCTGTGGGCGGATTCGCTGAAGAACGCCGAATACGAGCGCGTGCTGAAGTTCGACCTGTCGAGCGTGGTGCGCAATATGGCCGGCCCGTCCAACCCGCACAAGCGCCTGCCGACCTCCGCGCTGGCCGAGCGCGGCATCGCCGTCGACCTGGACAAGGCCCGCGCGCAGGAAGCCGAAGGCCTGATGCCGGACGGCGCGGTCATCATCGCCGCCATCACCAGCTGCACCAACACCAGCAACCCGCGCAACGTGATCGCCGCCGCGCTGCTGGCGCGCAACGCCAATGCGCGCGGCCTGGCGCGCAAGCCGTGGGTCAAGTCGTCGCTGGCCCCGGGATCCAAGGCAGTCGAGCTGTACCTGGAAGAAGCGAATCTGCTGCCCGACCTCGAGAAGCTTGGCTTCGGCATCGTCGCCTTTGCCTGCACCACCTGCAACGGCATGTCCGGAGCGCTGGACCCGAAAATCCAGCAAGAGATCATCGACCGCGACCTGTACGCGACGGCAGTGCTGTCCGGCAACCGCAACTTCGATGGCCGCATCCACCCGTACGCCAAGCAGGCCTTCCTGGCCTCGCCGCCGCTGGTGGTGGCCTATGCCATCGCCGGCACCATCCGCTTCGATATCGAAAAGGACGTGCTGGGCACGGACCAGGACGGCAAGCCGGTCTACCTGAAGGACATCTGGCCGAGCGACGAAGAGATCGACGCGATCGTGGCGAAGAGCGTCAAGCCCGAACAGTTCCGCAAGGTCTACGAGCCGATGTTCGCCATTACCGCGGCCAGCGGCGAATCGGTCAGTCCCCTGTACGACTGGCGTCCGCAGAGCACCTACATCCGCCGCCCGCCCTACTGGGAAGGCGCGCTGGCCGGCGAACGCACGCTCAAGGCGCTGCGTCCGCTGGCGGTGCTGGGCGACAACATCACCACCGACCACCTGTCGCCGTCCAACGCCATCATGCTCAACAGCGCCGCCGGGGAATACCTGGCCAGGATGGGCTTGCCGGAAGAGGACTTCAACTCGTACGCCACCCACCGCGGCGACCACCTGACCGCGCAGCGCGCCACCTTTGCCAACCCGACCCTGATCAATGAAATGGCTGTGGTCGATGGCCAGGTCAAGAAGGGTTCGCTGGCGCGCATCGAGCCCGAAGGCAAGGTCGTGCGCATGTGGGAAGCGATCGAGACGTACATGGATCGCAAGCAGCCGCTGATCATCATCGCCGGCGCGGACTATGGCCAGGGCTCGTCGCGCGACTGGGCCGCCAAGGGCGTGCGCCTGGCCGGCGTGGAAGTGATCGTCGCCGAGGGCTTCGAGCGCATCCACCGCACCAACCTGATCGGCATGGGCGTGCTGCCGCTGGAGTTCAAGCCGGGCGTGAACCGCCTGACGCTGGGCCTGGACGGCACCGAGACCTATGACGTGATCGGCGAGCGCCAGCCGCGCGCCACGCTGACACTGGTGGTGAACCGCAAGAACGGCGAGCGCGTGGAAGTGCCGGTGACCTGCCGCCTCGACAGCGACGAGGAAGTGTCGATCTACGAAGCTGGCGGCGTGCTGCAGCGCTTTGCGCAGGACTTCCTTGAGTCGTCGCGGGCAACTGCATAAGCTGTGACAAAGGGCCCGAGCGGCACGCATGCCGCCCGGGCCAACCAGGACAAAGATTTCCATGACTCACGTACCCCAGATCAAGATTCCCGCCACCTATATCCGTGGCGGCACCAGCAAAGGCGTGTTCTTCCGCCTGCAGGATTTGCCGGAAACGGCACAAGTGCCCGGCCCGGCCCGCGACGCGCTGCTGATGCGCGTGATCGGCAGCCCCGACCCCTATGGCAAGCAGATCGACGGCATGGGTGCCGCCACCTCCAGCACCAGCAAGACCGTCATCCTGTCCAAGAGCACGCGGCCCGACCACGATGTCGACTATCTGTTCGGCCAGGTCTCGATTGACCAGCCCTTTGTCGACTGGAGTGGCAACTGCGGCAACCTGTCGGCAGCGGTCGGTCCCTTTGCCATCAGCGCCGGCCTGGTCGATGCCAGCCGCATCCCGCACAACGGCGTGGCCGTGGTGCGCATCTGGCAGGCCAATATCGGCAAGACCATCATCGGCCATGTGCCCGTCACCAACGGTGAAGTGCAGGAAACCGGCGATTTCGAGCTCGATGGCGTGACCTTCCCGGCCGCCGAAGTGCAGCTTGAGTTCATGGATCCGGCCGCCGAGGAAGAAGGCGCCGGCGGCGCGATGTTCCCCACCGGCAACGTGGTCGACGACCTCGAAGTGCCGGGCGTGGGCACGCTCAAGGCCACCATGATCAACGCCGGCATCCCGACCATCTTCGTCAACGCCGAGAGCATCGGCTACACCGGCACCGAGCTGCAGGACGCCATCAACAGCGACACCAAGGCGCTGGCGATGTTCGAGACCATCCGTGCCTACGGCGCGCTGCGCATGGGCCTGATCAAGAACGTGGACGAGGCCGCCAAGCGCCAGCACACGCCCAAGGTGGCCTTTGTCGCCAGGCCGGTCGACTACGTCGCCTCCAGCGGCAAGAAGGTGGCCGCGGCCGATGTGGACCTGCTGGTGCGCGCGCTGTCGATGGGTAAGCTGCACCACGCCATGATGGGCACGGCAGCGGTGGCGATCGGCACCGCCGCCGCCATCCCCGGCACGCTGGTCAACCTGGCCGCCGGCGGCGGCGAGCGCAACGCGGTGCGTTTCGGGCATCCGTCCGGCACGTTGCGCGTGGGCGCCGAGGCGCAGCAGGTCGACGGCGAATGGGCGGTCAAGAAGGCCATCATGAGCCGCAGCGCGCGCGTGCTGATGGAAGGCTGGGTGCGCGTGCCCGGCGACGCGTTCTGAGCTGAGCCGCACCCGCGAGGCCGTTCATGTCCACCGACACGCCGTCCGCGCAACGCCCCGATCCGGACCAGGTGCTGGTCGACATCGTCGACTATGTCACCCGGTACGAGATCAAGAGCGGCCTCGCCTATGACACCGCCCGCAACTGCCTGATCGACACGCTCGGTTGCGGGCTCGAAGCCCTCTCCTACCCGGCCTGTACCAAGCTGCTGGGTCCCGTTGTTCCGGGCACGATCGTGCCCAACGGCGCGCGCGTGCCGGGCACCCAGTTCCAGCTCGATCCGGTCCAGGCCGCGTTCAATATCGGCGCGATGATCCGCTGGCTGGACTTCAACGACACCTGGCTCGCTGCCGAATGGGGTCATCCGTCGGATAACCTCGGCGGCATCCTGGCCACCGCTGACTGGATCTCGCGCAACCACATCGCCGCCGGGCGCAAGCCGCTGACGATGAAGGCAGTGCTGGCGGCGATGATCAAGGCACATGAGATCCAGGGCTGCATCGCGCTGGAGAATTCGTTCAACCAGGTCGGGCTGGACCACGTGGTGCTGGTCAAGGTGGCCTCCACCGCCGTGGTCGCGCAGATGCTAGGCCTCACGCGCGACGAGATCCTCAATGCCGTGTCGCTGGCCTGGGTCGACGGCCAGAGCCTGCGCACCTACCGCCACGCCCCCAACGCCGGCAGCCGCAAGAGCTGGGCCGCCGGCGACGCCACCAGCCGCGCGGTGCGGCTGGCGCTGATCGCCCGCACCGGCGAGATGGGCTACCCGTCGGTGCTGACGGCAAAGACCTGGGGCTTCTACGACGTGCTGTTCAAGGGGCAGCCGTTCCGCTTCCAGCGGCCGTACGGGACGTACGTGATGGAGAACATCCTGTTCAAGATCTCGTACCCGGCTGAATTCCACGCGCAGACCGCGGTGGAGGCAGCGATGCAGCTGCACGGCGCGCTGGCGCTCGCGGGGCGCAGCGCGGCCGATATCGCCGCCATCACCATCCGCACCCACGAGGCCTGCCTGCGCATCATCGACAAGCAGGGCCCGCTCAGCAATCCGGCGGATCGCGACCACTGCATCCAGTACATGGTGGCCGTGCCGCTGCTGTTCGGCCGCCTGACCGCCGCCGACTACGAAGACAGGATTGCCGCCGACCCGCGCATTGACGCGCTGCGCGGCAGGATCACCTGTGTGGAAGACCCCGCGCTGACGCGCGACTATCACGACCCCGCCAAGCGCTCGATCGCCAATGCGCTGACCGTGACGCTGGCGGATGGCACCGTGCTGGACGAGGTGCTGGTCGAATATCCGCTCGGCCACAAGCGCCGCCGCGCCGAGGGCATCCCGCTGCTGGTGGAAAAATTCCGCACCAACCTCGCCCGCCGCTTCCCGCCGAAACAGCAGCAGGCCATCCTTGCCGCGTCGCTGGACCAGGCGCGGCTGGAGGCCATGCCGGTCAATGAGTACCTCGATATGTATGCGATTTGAGTTATCGCCCGGGCAACTTCATGCCGAATCGGCATAACCCTTGCAGCGCCCCTCCCGCGCCAAATTCTCCTCACGTATAGTCACTGCCGCTGCCTGAACGGGCCCTGCATCACAGGCCCCGCTGCCAGCAGCCACCGACTGAACACGGACGGCACCATTCCACCCATAAGGTATGTCGTGCCGATTCCAGTACGGGCCACACGTTCGTATAGATACCGAGGAGAAACATGAAACACTTCGCCCGCGTCACCACGCTGGCCGCTGCCCTGCTGTCGGCGAGCCTGATCACCGGCACTGCCCACGCGCAGCTCGCCCCCGCCGCACAATCCGCCGCCGCACCCGCCACCGCCCAGGCCGAAGCCCGCAAGGCCAATATCGTCATCATCGGCACCGGCGGCACCATTGCCGGCGCCGGCGCATCGGTGACCAACACCGCGGCCTACCAGTCCGCCGTGGTGCCGGTCGACAAGATCATCGCCTCGGTGCCCGAAATCTCCAAGGTCGCCAACGTCAAGGGTGAGCAGATCTTCCAGATCGGTTCGGAGAGCTTCAACAACGAACGCCTGCTGAAGCTGGCCAAGCGCGTATCGGAACTGCTCAAGCAGCCGGACGTGGACGGCATCGTCATTACGCACGGCACCGACACCATCGAGGAAACCGCTTACTTCCTGAACCTGACGCTCAAGAGCGACAAGCCGGTGGTGGTGGTGGGTTCGATGCGCCCGGGCACCGCGCTGGGCGCCGATGGCGCGCTCAACCTGTACGACGCCGTGCTGGTCGCCTCCAACCCTGCCTCCAAGGGCAAGGGCACGCTGGCCGTGCTGAACGACGAGATCCACACCGGCCGCGACGTCACCAAGAGCAACACCTTCAAGACCGAGACCTTCCGCTCGCCGTTCGGCCCGCTGGGCTACGTGGTCGAAGGCCGCACGCTGTTCTACCGCCTGCCGGCGCGTCCGCACACGCAGCAGACGCAGTGGGACATCGACAAGATCGACAAGCTGCCTGAGGTGGCAGTGCTCTACGCCTACGGCAACGCCAATCCGGCCGCGGTCGACGCCGCGGTGAAGAGCGGTGCCAAGGCCATCATCTACGCGGCCACCGGCAACGGCAGCGTCGGCGACTACATGGTGGAGTCGCTCAAGGCCGCGCGCGCCAAGGGCGTGCAGATCGTGCGCGCCTCGCGCACCGGCAGCGGCGTGGTGGTGCGCAACGCAGAGCAGCCGGATGACAAGTACGACTGGATCGTCACCGACGACCAGCTGCCGCAGAAGGCACGCATCCTGATGGCGCTGGCGCTGACGCAGACCAACGACGCCAAGGCGCTGCAGCAGGTCTTCTGGAAGTACTGATGAGCTCGTGGAGCAGGCGGTATCGCCGCTAGACGCTCCCGCCCTCTCCCCCGGCCCCTCTCCCGCGCGCGGGAGAGGGGAGCAAACCGGCGGCTGCATCGGCCGGCAGCAATTTCCCGGCCGTCTCCCCTTCCTTTCCCTCTTCTTCCCGTTCCAGCCATTGCCTTGGCGATTGGCCCAGCCGTGCCGTAAACGCGCGCGACAGCGCCGACGCATTGGCATAGCCCAGCTCCAGCGCCACGGATTTCACCGGACGGCCCAGGCGCAACTGCGCCTGCGCCAGCGTCAGGCGCCAGTCGGTCAGGTAGTCGGCCGGCGGCTGCCCCACGACAAGCCGGAAGGTCGCGGCAAAGGCGCTGCGCGACATGCCCGCGCGCGCCGCCATGCGCGGCAGGTCCCACGGCTCGCCCGGCGCCTCGTGCAGCGCCACCAGCGCGCGTGCCAGGCGCGGGTCGGACAGGCCGGCAATCAGGCCCGCCTGGATGCCGGCCTCCTGGTGGTGGTCGATCAGCCAGCGCAGCAGCTGGATCAGCACCACCTCGAACAGCCGGTCGGCCAGCAGGCGGTGGCCGCAGCGCACCTGGCCGGCCTCGGCAAACAGCAGCGCCAGCGACTGCTCCAGGCCGGCCACGTGCGCCAGCGGCAAGGCGATCAGCGGCGGCAGCGCGCGCACTACCGGGTTGCGCGCACCACCGTCGAAGTCCAGCGCCGCACAGGTGAAATCCGAGCCTTCCTGCGGCGGGTTGTGGAACATGTGGTGGACCGGGCGCGGGTAGAACAGCAGCGTGGGCTCGTCAATGCGCAGGCTGCCCGGCAGGCCCGAGCCCGGCGGGTGCCGCAGCTCCAGTTCGCCGCGGCGCAGGACATGCAGGAAGCCGCGGCCCGGCTGCGCGGCGAACTGGGTCAGCCCGCACAGCGGTCCCTGGTGGAACAGGTGCGCACGCGCGCGAAACCGCTCCAGCAGCGCGGAAAGCCGGTCGATGGGTTCAGGCATGGTCT
Organism: Cupriavidus sp. FW305-27; assembly: GCF_058787995.1. Taxonomy (NCBI): domain Bacteria; kingdom Pseudomonadati; phylum Pseudomonadota; class Betaproteobacteria; order Burkholderiales; family Burkholderiaceae; genus Cupriavidus; species Cupriavidus sp. FW305-27. The sequence goes on along the minus strand of NZ_JBYTAG010000117.1, from coordinate 1,969 downwards.
GGACGAATTGGTATGTACGTAGGACTTTACGCACCCAATGGTACTCGATGGTTACCCATACTGCAGTCAAGGCGATCGCAACTGCCTTGTCCTTTCAACCTGTACCAAGGAGTCCACCATGTCCCGCGTTCCCCTCGTCAATCCCGCCACTGCCACGGGCGACAGCCAGGCCCTGCTGGCCGAGATCCACGGTGCCTTTGGCGTCGCCCCGAACATGTTCCGTGCTGTCGCCAATTCGCCCGCTGCGTTGCGCAGCATGTGGCGCGCGTTCGGTGCGCTCGGCGGCGGTGTGCTGGATGCGGCCCTGGGCGAGAAGATCGCCGTGGCCGTGGCCGATCGAAACCAGTGTGAATACTGTCTCGCCGCCCACACCGCGCTGGGCCGGAAGGCCGGTGCCACCGCCCAGGAAATGTCCGAGGCGCAGGCTGGCCGGGCGCAGGATGCACGGACCGCCGCAGCGCTGTCGTTCGCGCTCAAGCTGGTCAACCAGCGCGGCCAGGTCAGCGATACGGATGTGGCGCAATTGCGCGAGGCCGGCTTCAACGACGAACAGATCGTCGAGATCCTGGCGCATGTGGCGCTGAACCTGTTCACCAACTACGTGAACGTTGCCTTCGCGGTGCCGGTCGACTTTCCGAAGATCAAGCTGCGCGCGGCTGCGTAATCTGCCGCAACCAGGTGCGCGGTGGTGGCATTCAGGCCGCCGCACGCGTGCCCTTGGTCATCAGCCGGGCTTCGATAAAGATCCGGCTGACCTGAGGAAACCGCGCCCGGATGCGGCGCTCGATCCGGTCGATGGCGCCCGCGGCGCCGTTGGCAACGGTAGCGGTGGCGATGCGTCAGAAGCAGCACCGCGACCATCAGGCTCCAGAAATACAGCTCCTTGCCGTACCCGAACGGGTGCATGGCATCGGCCGGCCGGCGGCTGCGCGCCATGCCAACCAGCAGCAACAGCTCATTGCCGGTGTCGACGGTGGAATGGATGGCCTCGGACAGCATGGCCGAGCTGCCGGTCACGGCGGCGACGACAAACTTGGTGGCAGCGATCGCCACGTTGGCGGCAATCGCACCGTAGAAAGCGATACGCGACCCCGAAGATACGGGGCTTGCCGGGAGCGTCTCGGATGCGGCAGGTGCCGGGGACGCCCCGCCCTGCTGCGCAGTTTCAGGCCCACGCCGCATCGCTTTCCTCCACGAAGCTGCCCCTTTGCAGTGGAAGCAGGTCGCGCCAGTGTACTGGCGCGCCCGGGTGTGAAGGTGAAAATACGGCGGTTAATTGCGTTTTATAAATTTGAAAAAACGGGCGCGCGATGCGTCCGCTCCGGATTCAGAACATGGCACTGCTCATCAACGCCTTGGCCACCAGTACGCCCTCGTCCGGCGCTTCCGCATAGACCGACACGTCGGTGACCACCTGCCGGCGCCCACGCCGCACCACCATCGCCACCGCGCGCAGCGCCGTACCCTTTGCCGGGGCCAGGTACTGGATAGAAAGCGAACTGGTCGCCCCGCCCTTCACATCGTCGGCACTGCCGCCAGAAGCTGCCGCCGCGGCGCCGGCAATATCGATCAGCGTTGCAATGACACCGCCATGGACGATGCTGCCGTGGGTCACGTTGGTCGGCAGGAATGGCATCTCCAGCTCGACATGATCGGGAGCCAGGCTGGCCAGCCGCACGCCGAGGGCGCGCGCCACCGGGGAGCCGATCAGGACGTTGTCTACCATAATGCGCATGCGGGGGTCGACCGCAGCGTGGCGATCGTGCTGGCGGGGCAAGGTGGCAAGGGCTTGTGACATTTGGGCTCCTGTGAACGGCTTACGTCGTGCCTGCAGCGTAAGCGCATGGTCTACACGGCTCAATTACGTCAGACGTAATCCTCGCCGGCCCAGCCCGGCATTCCGACTGCCTGTCATTCGTACCCGATATAATGGCTGGCCGTTTCACCCCAATCCCTCCCGCCACCATGC
>NZ_JBYTAG010000116.1:0-11557 GCF_058787995.1 Cupriavidus sp. FW305-27 | reverse complement strand
CTTCGACGGCGGCGGCGCCTCGGGCAACTGGTGACAGCACAAGGAACGAAGACAATGCCGAATCTCCGACGTGCCCTGCACCATATCGCCACCACGGCCAGCGCAGCCCGCAAGCACTTTCCAGCCGAAGCCCAGCAGCAGCTGCATGCAGCCGTGCATGCCGGCGAAGCCAGCCACCGCGGCGAGATCCGCGTGGTGATCGAAGCCAGCCTGCCGGTGGGCGATGCCTGGTCCGGCGTCACGCCGCGCGAGCGCGCCCGCTTCCTGTTTGGCGCGCTCGAGGTCTGGAACACCGCGGACCATACCGGCGTGCTGCTCTATATCAACCTGGCCGACCATGCGGTCGAGCTGCTCGCCGACCGCGGCATCGACGCCAGCGTGGGGCCCGCCACCTGGCGCGAGCTGTGCGACGAACTGGTGCTGGGACTCAGACAGGACCTGTCGGTACGGCCGGTGCTGGCCACCGTGGCGAGCATCCATGCACTGCTGGCCACGCACTTCCCCTCCGACGGCGGGCACAACCCGAACGAGCTGGACGACCGTCCGGTCTTTCTCTAGCCGACCGGCTCAGCGGGCGGCAGCCGCCTCGCGGCGGGCGCGCCGCCCGCCCATCGCGTACCACACCGCCGCCAGCGCCTGCAGCGCCACCAGCACGGCCCACGCCGTCAGGTGCGCCTCCTTCGGGTAATGGCCACCAATAGCGGGCCACAGGTCCAGTACGAAGCCGATACCCACCTGGCAGGCAAAGGTCGACAGGAACACGGTCAGCGTCAGCGCCGTGGTAGCCCTTCCGATCAGCGCATCCGGGAAGCTGCGCGCCAGCACCGCATAGGTCAGGATGCCGCTGGAGCCGAACACGCCATAAGCCACCCACAGCAGCACCGGCGGCAGCGGGACCTGCGCCATCAGCAGCAGCTGGACCATGATAAAGGCGGTCATGCCAGTGCCGGCAAAGGCATACAGGCTTACGCCGATACGCTCCAGGTGGCGCGCGGCCCAGCCCGCGCCGACGCAGCCGGCCATCATCGCGAAGCCGATCACCGAGACCAGTTGTGCGCTGCTGGCTGGATCGAAGCCGGGCACGTCGCGCAGGAACGCACCCACCCATAGCGTCTGCACCGCCATGAACACGCCCTGGTTGAGCAGTGTCAGCGGCACCACGCGCCAGAAACGTTCGCTGACCAGGATCTGGCGCGTGCCGCGCAGTTGTTCGCGCAGGCTTTCCTTGCCGGCGCGCGGCTTGTCCGGCACGCCGAACCACAGCAGCACCGCCATCGCCAGCGATATGCAGGTCAGCCCCATGCTGACCGTGCGCCAGTCAGTCAATGACAGCAGCCACGACAGCGGCGCGCCGACCAGCACCGCGCCCAGGCCGCCGATGGCCATCACCACACCGTTGAGCAAGGGCATGCGCGACAGCGGGAACCACATCGACAGCGCCTGGATGGTGGCGCCCAGGCACACCGACACGCCTACCCCGATCAGCAGCCGGCCGGCGGCCAGCCCGCCCATGCCGGGCGCCAGCGCGAACACCATCGAACCGGCCACCGCCACCAGCAGCATCACGGCCTCGGTGCGGCGCGGGCCGTAGCGGTCCAGCAGGATTCCCGCAGGCAACTGGGCGCAGGCGAAGCCGAGGAAGTAGAAGCTGGTGAGCAGGCCCAGGTCGCCGGCATTGAGCCCGAGCTCGCGCGTCAGGTTCGGCGCAAAGCCCAGGTTGACGCCGCGGAACAGATAGGACACCAGGAAGCCCAGCGAGAATACCGCCAGCACGCGCCAGCGGGCGCCGGCAGCAGCACCAGGGGCAAATCGCGCTTGCGAGGGCGCGGAAGACAAGTTTGAAGTCGTAGTCGTCATGATGGCCCGAATTGTCGTTCCTCCGGCAAACCAAAGCCAACGAAAGATACCCGCGGCAATTGTGAGTAGAATTTGACGGCCATGGCCAAATCCCCCGCCAAACCCGCCCAACGCCCCGTCCACCTGCCGCCGCTGCAAGCGCTGCGTGCGCTCGAGGCCGCCACGCGCCACCGCAGCTTCTCGCGCGCGGCCGAGGAACTGGCCCTGACGCACAGCGCCATCAGCCACCATATCCGCGCGCTCGAGACCAGCCTGGGCACCAAGCTGTTCCAGCGCACCGGCAGCCAGATGACCCCCACCAGCGTGGGCGCGCGGCTGGCGGAACAGGTGCGCGGCGCGCTCGACAGTATCGAAAGCGCGCTGCGCGAGGCCGGCAACAGCGCCGCGCCGCCGGTAACACGGCTGCAGGTCAGCGTGATGGCCGATCTGGCCAATGCCTGGCTGATCCGGCGCCTGCCCAGCCTGCACGCCCAGGTGCCGTCGCTGGACCTGCACCTGCGGCTGCATGCGGAGATCACGCCGCCCGACCCGTACAGCGTCGATGTCGGCATCTGGCACCAGCGCATCGACCTGCCCGGTTTTGAATGCCACAACCTGATCGAGGACCATGTGATCGCGGTGGCCAGCCCGGCGCTGCTGGCGCGCTACCCCGGCTTCACGCTGGCCGACGTGCCGCGCATGCCGATGCTGCGCTTTGCGTTGCGCCCGTGGCGCGACTGGCTCGAAGCCGCCGGCCTGCCAGGCGACGAGCCCGAACGCGGCCCGATCTTCCAGGATGCCGGCCTGATGCTGCAATCGGCCGTCGCCGGGCTCGGCGTAGCCACTGCGCGCGCCCAGCTGGCGCACGATTACCTGGCCAGCGGCGAACTGGTGCAGATCGGGCCCACCCGCATCCCGTCCAGCCTCCATTACTGGGTCACCTGGCGCGAAGGCAATCCGCGCGAGAAGGCCATCCAGCAGTTCCATGCCTGGCTGGAGGAACAGGTCCGGCAGGAAGCCGGCCACGTCCACCCTGGCGCCGACGGCAGCACGCCCGCCAAGCGGTTTCATGCATGAAATTGTTTGAGGCGCAGATGTTGGCAATACGAATCATTTTCGTCTAGACCAGTGAAATCAAGGGCTTGGCGGGTGCCGCACGCCCTGCGATGGCCTGCCGTACGCGGTGCCGCGGCGTTGCCAGAGCGGTCCGAGTTTCACCAATGCAACCAGATCGCACACCGTGCCAGCGTCCGTGAAAAATCTACCCGCCCCATCCAAAGAGATGAGATACGGCCGGGCCCGCCCGGCGCCGCATCGTGCAAACGCTTGTCAACGCGTCGATTCCGTCCACCCAACCGCGCCCGCAACCGCGTGCGCGGCGCCAAAAGGCTGAAGACAACCGCGGCACGCCGGGGTGGCTACCGAGGTACAGAGTTCAAAACGTTGTAACGGAAATGAAACTACCTGGCAGCTTCATTCGCGTGCTGCATTCGAGCCCTGACGCCTGTCCGTTTGAAATTTTGCTCTCCCTCCTTCGGATGGGCATTGCCGGTGAAAAGTAGGCTTGTCGACACTCGCTTGCCACGCACTGTGATCCATGCGCCTAATTACCCGCTCGCCGAATGCTGCGCTGCAATATAGAAATCCCGCCAGATGTATCAGAAGCGGAACGTTATTGATCGCCAGCAATTGCCCAAGGCCAGCCGAAAATTTCCTTTTCCTTTTGTTATCAAAGGATTAGCCATATCTGGCACGTTCGTCGCACATATGTCCGCGCGAACAGAAGCCCGGAACAGGGGGACGTCTGAAACCGAAGCGGCAACACACTGGCACGCGTTCGCCGAAGATCAGTTTCAGGACGACCCCGCATCCCAGGGCGGGATTCGGACTGGCGCTGTAAGCGTGGGCCACGCGGCAGGAACTGGTCCGCATCGGCTGGCCAGGTGCAGGGGTCGTCGACAAGATTAGCGGAGGTCGTTCAGGAACACGGGCCGCAAGCGGACGAAAAGCGGCCCGTGGTACCTGGACTATGCGGCACGCCACGGCTGACCGGGGCGGCACGCAGACAACAAGCGGACGCATCGGCCGAGCCGGCGCATCCGGACAAGAAACGGGGTGAAGCAACAGCCTGCCATGCAGGCGATGCGAAGCGGCAGCCGCCGCGACCGATGCCAGGGAGGTGAGGTCGCGGCGGCGGCGAAAACGGGCCCACCGGCCCGCGCAACGCAGCGCCGCGGGCAGCAATTTTGGGAGAGCGCCAGGCCGTGGCATTGACATGTTGCGGCAGGCGCAAGCCTTAGAGCCAACGAAACCAGTGACCCGCAACAGCAGGCCACCGGCTTTGTAAAAGCAAAAGATCCGGGGAAATTTATGAGCGCGTACACCAACCGCCCGCTGCTGTACCTGTCGCAGCACCACGACGCCATGCTCTGCAGGATGCTCGCACAGCGTGGCTGGAAGATCAGCTTCGCCTCCAACCTGCAAGACCTCCACGCGCTACCCCCGGGCAACCAGCCGCTTGCGGCGATGCTCGACCTGCAAGGCGGCTTCAGCGATGCCGACCTGGAATCGTTCGAGCCCTGGCTCTCGCTGCCGCATATCGGCTGGATCGGCATCATCGCCGGCCAGGAGTCCCTGACCGAATCCGCGCGCCGGCTGCTGGGCCTGTACTTCGTCGACTATTACACCGCACCGGTCCAGCACCCTCGCCTGGCGGAATCGCTCGGCCACGCGCTCGGCATGGCGCAACTGCGCCCGGGCGCGCAGCATGCCCGCCCCGGCACCGCACGCCCGGACGGCATGATCGGCAGCTGCCCGGCCATGCAATCGCTCTTCCGCGGTATCGAGAAGGTGTCGCGCTGGGACACACCCGTGCTGATCTCCGGCGAGTCCGGCACCGGCAAGGAACTGGCCGCTCATGCCATCCACCGCGCTTCGGAGCGGGCCTCGCGCCCCTTCGTCGCGGTCAACTGCGCGGCGATCCCGCCCACGCTGCTGATGTCAGAGCTGTTCGGCTATGAGCGCGGCGCCTTCACCGGCGCGACCAAGCGCAAGCCCGGCCGCATCGAGATGGCACAGGGCGGCACCCTGTTCCTGGATGAAATCGGCGACATGCCGATCGAAAGCCAGACCAGCCTGCTGCGCTTCCTGGAAACCGGCCGCATCGAGCGGCTGGGCGGCACGGAATCGGTGGAGGTCGATGTGCGCATCATCTCCGCCACCCATGTCGACCTGGAAGCCGCGATCGCCGCCGAACGCTTCCGCGGCGACCTCTACCACCGGCTGTGCGTGCTGCGCGTGCGCCAGCCACCGCTGCGCGAACGCGGCAGCGACATCCTGCTGATCGCCGAACACGTGCTGGACAACGTGCGCAAGCAGTCGCCGGCACGCATCCGCGGCTTCTCGCCGATGGCGCTGCGCGCGATCCAGCAGCACAACTGGCCCGGCAACGTGCGCGAGCTGATCAACCGCATCCGCCACGCCGCCGCCATGTGCGAAGACGGCGTGATCCAGCCCGACGACCTGGAGCTGGCCACCCCCGCCGACGACCGCCCGCTCACGCTCGCGGCCATCCGCGAAGCGGCCGAGCAGACCGCGATCGTCGAGGCGCTGCAGCGGCATCATGAACGGCTGATTGACGTGGCGGCAGAGCTGGGGATTTCGCGGGTGACGCTGTTCAGGTTGATGCGGGATTACAAGCTGCAGGTGAAGAAGGGGGACCTGGGGTTGATCTGCGTGCAGGGCTAGCCGATCCATCGCGGAGGAAGCGACCGATGTCACCTGATGCCTACCTTGAAATGGCCGAGACCGAAGCCAGCCACTGGTGGTTCCGGGGGCGGCGCGAAATCGTCGGCACGATCCTTTCCAGCCTGGCGTTGCCGCGCGACGCGTCGATCCTGGAGATCGGCGCGGGCACCGGCGGAAACCTTGAGATGCTGTCACGGTTCGGCAACGTCAGCGCCGTGGAAATGGATGGCACCGCCCTGCGGCTGGCGCGGGAGAAGACCCTGGGAGCCTGCGACATCCGCAGTGGCAGGTGCCCCGACGACATGCCATTCCCCGAACACAGCTTCGACCTGGTCTGCCTGCTTGATTGCCTGGAACACATCGCCGACGATGCCGGGGCACTGGACTGCACCGCAAGGATGCTGAAAGCCGGCGGCGCTGCACTCATTACCGTGCCCGCCTACCAATGGCTATGGAGTTCCCACGACGTCTTCCTGCATCACCAGCGCCGCTATGGCAAGCGGTCGCTGCATGCACTCGCCACCCGGTGCGGCATGCGCGTGGAACGGATGTCCTATTTCAACACGCTGCTGTTCCCGCTTGCGGTGGCGGCCCGCATCAGCGACCGGCTGAGCGGCAGCCGGAAGGCAACGGGAGCGGGTCTCCCGCCCCAACCCGTCAACCAGGCATTGCACCGCCTGTTCAGCACGGAACGCCATTGGCTGGCACGCGGATCGCTGCCGTTCGGCATTTCCCTGATGGCTGTCGTGCGCGCATCGTGAGCGCCAGCATCACCACGCCCGAACTTCGCCGGGTCACGCGCTTCCTGGTATCGGGCGCCGCCTCGACGGGCGTGCATGTCGCCATCACCGCGACGCTGGTCACCACCCTGGCGACCTCACCGGTCGCGGCGAACTGCGTGGCCTTCGTGTGCGCGACCGCCTGCTCCTATCTTCTCAACACCTTGTGGAGCTTCTCGTCGCGGCTGCGCAACCGGACCCTGGGCCGCTTTGCCGGCGTATCGCTGCTTGGGCTGGGCCTGACCATGGGCATTTCCTGGACGGCGCAATATCTGGGGGCCAGCTATTGGGCTGGTTTGGCCGGCGTGGTCCTGACGGTGCCGGCCTTCAGCTACCTTGCGCACCGGGCCTGGACTTATCGGGACTAGGCATCGTCCCGCGGCCAGGCCGGGCACGCATCAGCGGCCACTGCTCACATGCCCGCGGTCGATCCGGATCACACGCCTTCCCGAGGCGATGAGCCTGTCCTGGCCGGTTTCCTGGTAACGGCGCCGCACCAGATAGATCGGCCGTCCCTTGGCTTCATCATAGATGCGGCCGACGTACTCGCCGACCACGCCCAACCCGATCAGCTGGATGCCTCCCAGGAACAGCAGTACCGAAAGCAGCGACGCATAGCCAGGGACATCAATACCGAGGATCAGGGTACGTGCCACGATGAAGGTGCCGTAGCAGAACGCGCCAAGCGCAATCAGGACTCCGATGTATGTCCAGCTGCGCAGCGGGATGGTGCTGAAGCTGGTAATGCCTTCAAGCGCGAGGTTCCACAGACGCCAGCCCGAAAACTTGGAACGCCCGGCGCTGCGCGACTCGCGCTCATAGGGCACGATCACGGTCCGGTAGCCCACCCAGGCAAACAGTCCCTTCATGAAGCGCCGCCGTTCCGGCATCTGCTTGAGCGCGTTGATCACGACCCGGTCCATCAGGCGGAAGTCCCCGACGTTCACGGGAAGCTTCTGCTCGGACAGCTTGTTATGGATGCGGTAGTAGGCGCCCGCGGTCACGCGCTTGAGCCAGGAGTCGCACACGCGGCTGCTGCGCTGGGCAAGCACCACCTCTGCCCCTTCCCGCCAGCGCATGACCAGCTCAGGGATCAGTGAGGGCGGGTCCTGCAAATCAGCGTCCATGGGAATCACCGCGTCGCCAAGGGCTTCGTCGAGTCCCGCAGTCAAGGCAGCTTCCTTGCCAAAATTCCGCGTCAGGTCCACGACTCGCACCCGTGCATCCCGGCGCGAATATGCAATGAGCTTGTCCAGCGTGTCGTCCGAGCTGCCGTCGTTTACCAGCACGATCTCGAAGCGGATCGCATCGATGGATTCGAGCACTGGAATGACGCTGGCGAAGAATTTGCTGATGCTTTCGGATTCGTTGTAGCAGGGCACAACGAGGGAAAGCAGTTTGACATCGTATGGACCCGACATGATCCCCTCCCGAGACGGGGTGGCTTGTGCACACACACCGTCGTGATTGCGCTGTCATGCGCCTTGTTATTTACCTGGTGCGAACCGCTCCCCGGCCCGCGCCCTGCGCAGGATTGCCATCAGCAGCAACAGCGTCACCAGCGGCCCGGCAGGTGGCAGATGACCCGCCTGATTCATGCTCAGGGCAAACGGCAGCAGCCATGCCACCACCAGCAGTTCCCGCTCCCCTTTCATCCAGCCGTGCTTCACACCCTCGACTGCCAGGCCTGCGATCGCCAGTCCCACCCAGGTCAGTTCGTAGTACCAGAGGTAGGGGCTTACCATCACGGTGGACGCGGCCAGCGCGGCAATACGCAGTGCCGTCGAACTCCGGCCGCGCCAGGCTCTGACCAGCACCCAGATCGCAAACACCGCGCCCAGCCCATGGGCCAGGTACGCGACCGTCACCGACGCCCCGGCCCGGCGCATCATGGCGAAGACGGTCGGACAATGGCGCCATCCAATCTCGCCCTGCTCAAGTACGATCTGCCTGAAGAGCGTGCCGCTTTCCAGGAACGCGGGTACGGTTTCCCATCCCCAAAGGGCAATGCTGCAGGCAGCGATCGCAGCCGCGGTTGCCGCAGCGGTAAAGAATGCCTTCCATGCGCGGTCCACCACCAATGCTACGGGGAGCAACGCCGCCAGTTGCGGCTTCACGCTCAGCAAGCCAATCAGCACGCCCGCCAGCACCGGCCGGGTTCTCAACTGGATCAGCGCCCATGCCGCCATGCCGGCCGTCAGTAACGAGTTCTGCCCGATCAAGGCGGCCTCATGGATTCCGGGAAAAGCCAGCACGGGCAGCCACACCACGTGGCGCGGCACACCGGGAAAAGCCAGGATCCTGAGTACCGCGGTGATGTACACGACTGCCGTGCTGCCGATGAAAAGCAGATAGCTCGCTGCAAACGGCAACAAGGACAGCGGCATCACGAACAGCAGGAAGGTCGGCGGGTAGACCCATGGCAGGAAAAACTTCCCCTCGCCCCGGACTGCACCGAACGCCGCTATGACGTGCCGCAGCGTCTCGTAGTCATAGACCTTGGCAGCCTGACCCTTCATGACCAGATACGACGCACTCCAGAAGGCCGAGAAATCCACGCCAGGGCGACCCAGCGAATCCGTGGTGAAGCCCCTCGTTTTGAATGCCCATGCCACGATCAAGGCACCATAGATGATCAGCACGGCAACGCTGTAGGCCCGGAGACGCTCCAGGTCCAGCCAATGCCGCGACATCACTGACCCCGGCGTTGCTGCCGGGCTATGGTCCAGGCTCATCGCTCCCCATCCCCCTGATATTCTGTGGCAGCGCCGGCCTGATTTCTTCTTGGCAATGCAGCGGCGATGCATCGATGTACTGGCTCCATTCTGGTCAGGCGCCCACCGATGTACAAGCAGAACCAAGGCCTGCGCGGGGGCGCTGAAATCCGGCTCGTGCGAGCGTTTCCAAACTGAATCGCGACCCGCTTCGACCGCAATCCCGTGTGCCATTCCGGTTCTCCCGACATTGACCGGGGGCGCAGCCAGTCCGCGGCGACAGCGCGCGTTTCCCCGCTGAAACGTTCGCGTTCGGGCGGCTTACTCCCGGCGACTCATCCCGCGCGGACGCACAGCGGCGCCATTGCGCGTCGGTCTCCGCCAAATGCACTGTGTGCCGCACGCTCCGACTCATACTTTTGGAGCAGGGATGGCCGCACGCGCGCGCTGCCTCGCATGCGGCCGCGAGCTTCAAAGAATTAAGCACGATTCGTCGTGGAAACGGGAGCACGGGCACGTTGTCGCCATCTCGGCAACGCGCTCACCCAGGCGGCGCCCTCTCCCCGGGAAAACAAGCGCACCTGCGGCGATGGCGCGGTTATTGCGACAGCCTGGCAACTGCGCCCCCGGCGGCGCCGGGCCAGCCGCGCGCCCTTCCCGCCTGATCCGGATGGGTAACCATTACAGCCACCGCGAGACGCCATGAAAATCATCACGACCTGGGTGGAGACGACCAGCAGGGAAAGCCTGCTCCAGCAGTTCGCCACGAAGCAATGGTTCTGGCTCGCCCTCTTCGGACTCAGCCTGTTCTCGATCCTCTCATTTATCGGTGGCCGCTTGCTAGTGGATGCCGACACCCTCTGGCACATCGCCGCCGGCAAATGGATCCTTGCCAACCACGCAGTGCCGGCGACCGATCCGTTCTCATTCTCTTTTCACGGCGCAAAATGGGTTCCGCATGAATGGCTGGCCGAAGTCATCCTTGGCGCATCCCATGCCTGGCTCGGCTGGGCCGGGCCGGTGCTGGTCACCGCGCTGGCGACTGCCGTCACGCTGACCGTACTGTTGCGGTTCCTGCTGCGCTATATCGAACCACTGCATGCGTTCGCCGTGACACTCCTGGCCTTCCTCACGCTGGCCCAGCATCTGCTCGCCCGCCCCCATGCGCTGGCCTGGCCGCTGATGGTGATCTGGGCCGCCCACCTTGTGCTGGCGCGTGAGCAAGGCAAGCGACCCAGCCTGTGGCTGCCGGTCGTCATGCTGGCCTGGGCCAACCTGCATGGCAGCTTCCTTCTCGGTATCGGGCTGGCCGGCGCGCTGGCCGTCGAGGCCTTCCTGACTGAAGGACATCCACGCCGGAGCGCGCGGGCATGGGCACCATTCCTGGCACTGACCGTCCTGGCGGCCCTGCTGACACCGAACGGCGTGGACGGCCTGCTCTTCCCCTTCCACGTTTCCGGCATGAGTTTTTCGCTCAGCATCATCAGCGAATGGAAGTCACCGGATTTCCGCTTGATCCAGCCAATCGAGCTGTGGCTTGGCTTTGTGCTGTTCGGCGCGCTCTACTTCGGGTTCCGCCTGCCTGCAACCCGGATCCTGATGTGCTTCGGGCTGGTTCACCTTGCCCTGGCCTTCGCGCGCTATGCCGAACTGCCGGGGTTGCTGGCCCCGCTGTTGCTGATGCCCAGCGTAGGCCCCCAGCTACGCGCAGCCATCCGTCCGGAAATCAAGCCACGCCTGTCACCACGGAGTATTCGAACCATTACCGCGTTGTGCATGGCCTTGTTCATGGGCAGCATCGCCTTCCTTGCCAAAGGCATCCAGCACGACCAGAGCCGGGTACTGCCCCGTGAGGCCGTCAACGCGGCCATGGCGGCAGGTGCCGCCGGGCCGGTCTTCAACAGCTACAACTTCGGCGGCTACCTCATATTCTCCGGCATTGCGCCGCTCATCGACGGCCGCGCCGACCTCTACGGCGACGATTTCGTGCGAAGGTATATGGCAGCCTATTCTGGCGATGCCAAGGTCCTGCACGCCCTGATCCAGGAATACAAGATCCGATGGGCCGTTCTGGAGCCCTCTAGTCCTGCATCAAAGCTGATCGATGGCCTACCGGGCTGGCGAAAAGTGCATGAGGATACCAATGCCGTCGCCTATATCCGCGGACAATAGGGCCGTCACCCGCCCGCCCGTGCCCATTTCCGGCTAGCCTGCAGCGCGCGTCGCACATTGCGGCATGGCGGGCGTCCCGGCCCACCTGCGTGGCCGTGGCGGGCCACGCCATGGCACTGCATGGCTGCAGGCAGCGTTGGGCTGAGCTTCCGCGCTCATGCGATGCCCCGCTCCGCAGGGCGCATCGGATCACAGCTTATAGCGCAGCCCCTGCGGCCATCGGCAATGCGAGGTGGCTGCCTTGCCCCCCGCACCTGCCACGGCTCTCGCCCACGCGCGAACTCCAATCGCGATACACACCCAATACCC
>NZ_JBYTAG010000115.1:0-12578 GCF_058787995.1 Cupriavidus sp. FW305-27 | reverse complement strand
GTGTTCATCGGGGGGCTGGGGGCGGTTTGAGCATCACGCATCGCTGCGCCGCGCCCCTTCGATGAGGGGCTGCGGCGAACAGGGTTGGTCAGGCGTCAGGCCGCTGCGGACAGCGTCCCGGTCCCGGCCGACACCAGCGGCACGTTGAAGACATCGTAGCCGAAACACCAGTCGGGGTTCTCGTTGCTGCGCAGCCAGGTGTTGTTGTGCGAGACCAGCTGGACCTTGCTCGCGCGCTCGTTGCGGTTCGCTTCATACAGCGCGAATGCCGAGGCGAAGTCGTCCACGCCGGTCTCGGTGAAGCAGCGCGTGAGCATCGCGGCATCCTCGATCGCCATCGCGGCGCCTTGTGCCATGTGCGGTTTCATCGGGTGGCAGGCATCGCCGAGCAGCACCAGGCGGCCCCGGCTCCACAACGGCAGCGGGTCGCGCTCCAGCAGCGGCCACTTGGTCACTTCGACGGTGCCTTCGATCAGCGACTGCACACCCTCGTGCCAGCCGTCGAATGCGGCGCGCATTTCCTCGATGCTGCTCGGGACCCAGCTCTTGCTCATGTCCCAGTCGGGCTCGGGCACGCCGGTGACGTAGTAGATCTCGTCGAGCTTGCTGGTATCGAAGTAGACCATCATGTGGCGGTCGTCGGTCCACCACTTGGTGCAGCGCTCATGCGTGAAGCCCTTGACGCGCGAGATCGGGAACACCGCGCGGTGCGCCACGTAGCCGGTGTACTTGGGCGGCTCGGCGCCCAGCAGCGTCTCGCGGATGCGCGAGTTGACGCCGTCCGCGCCGATCACGATGTCGGCCTCTTCGACCGTGCCGTCGGCGAAGCGCAATTGCACCACGTCGCCCTGGTCGGTGACGCTTTCCAGCTTCTTGTTGAAGAACAGCGTGTCGGGAGCCACGGCGTCGGTCAGCAACTTGTGGAAGTCGCCGCGGTGCACAGTCAGGTAGCTGGCGCCGTAGTGGCGCTCCGCGTAGTCGCCCAGCGGGATCTGCGCGATCACCTCGCCGCTCAGGCCGTCGCGGCTGTACCAGTAGTCGGGGTGGCAGCCCATGTCGTTGAGGGCGTTCTCGATGCCGATGCGCCGCATGATCTTCATCACGTTGGGCCCCACATGGATGCCCGCGCCCAGGCGCGAGAACGCCGGTGCCTGTTCATACAGCCTGACTTGGAAGCCGGCTCGCTGCAGCAGGGCGGCCGCGGCCGTCCCTCCGAGTCCGGCGCCGACAACTGCGATTCGCGGTTTGCCTTGCACGTTCTTTCTCCTGGCAATGACACAAGGTCGATGGGGGCTGGGGCGGCCACTCGGCCGACCGTTAAAAACGAGTGTACACACTCAAAATATCAAAGTAAAAGAAGAAATTGATGAACCTATGGAAAACCCTTACTGAAAACGTGAAGACGCTCGCACATCGCGCTGTATCGGTGAATTTACGCGCAAAAACAGGGATTGATTAGTTAAGTATGCACTGAACGAGTGAATTCGCGGCGGCGCAGATTCTGTTTGCCTAGATAAAGTGTGTACACTACAATAAATCTCAGCATGCAGAGCCCGCCAGGGCGAAGCAGGCAGGGTAGACAGACAAACAGATGACGGAGTCGACAGTGCAGAAAGTTTTCCGAATCGGCCAGATCGTGCCGAGCTCCAACACCACCATGGAAACCGAGATCCCGGCGATGCTGGCCGCGCGCCAGCTGGTGCGCCCGGAACGCTTCACCTTCCACTCAAGCCGGATGCGGATGAAGAAGGTGGTCAAGGAAGAGCTGGCGGCCATGGACGCCGAATCCGACCGCTGCGCGGTGGAACTGAGCGACGCCCGCGTCGACGTGCTCGGCTACGCCTGCCTGGTGGCCATCATGGCCATGGGCCACGGCTACCACCGCGTGTCCGAGCAGCGCCTGCAGGCGCATACCGCCGAGAACGGCGGCGACGCGCCGGTGATCACCAGCGCCGGCGCGCTGGTGGATGCGCTCAAGGTGATGGGCGCGAAGCGCATCGCCGTGGTGGCACCCTATATGAAGCCGCTGACCGAGCTGGTGGTCGACTACATCCGCAATGAAGGCTATGAGGTGGTCGACTACCGCGCGCTGGAAATCCCCGACAACCTTGAGGTGGGCCGCCATGACCCGGCGCGGCTGCCGGAGATCGTCGCGCAGATGAATACGGCCGACGCCGATGTCATCGTGCTGTCGGCGTGCGTGCAGATGCCGTCGCTGCCGGCCGTGGCCAAGGTCGAGGCAATGACCGGCAAGCCGGTGGTTACCGCCGCCGTCGCCACCACCTATGCGCTGCTGAAGCGGCTCGGGCTGGAGCCGGTGGTGCCGGGCGCCGGCGCGCTGCTGTCGGGCGCGTACTGAAGGGGGCGGCCATGGCAGACAGCACCTTTCTCTACGGCGCCAACGTGAACGCCAACGGCATCCGCCAGCACTACCTGCGCTATGGTGGGCAGGGCGGCGCGCGCGCGCAGCGCGATGCCGTCATCATCGTGCCGGGCATCACCAGCCCGGCAGTGACCTGGGGCTTTGTCGGCGAGCAGTTCGGGCGGCAGTTCGATACCTATGTGCTCGACGTGCGCGGCCGCGGCCTGTCGCAGGCCGGCGCTGAGCTGGACTACAGCCTCGATGCGCAGGCTGCCGATGTGATCGCGTTTGCCAAAGCGCTTGGCTTGCAGCGCTACGCCATCGTCGGCCATTCGATGGGCGCGCGCATCGGCATCCGCGCCGCGCGCAGCAAGCCGGCAGGCCTGACGCGCCTGGTGCTGGTCGATCCGCCGGTGTCGGGCCCGGGCCGCCGCCCGTATCCGTCGCAACTGCCGTGGTACATCGATTCGATCCGGCTGGCGCAGCAGGGCATCGACGTGGAAGGCATGCGCCGCTTCTGCCCGACCTGGACCGAGGACCAGCTGCGCCTGCGCGCGCAATGGCTGCATACCTGCGA
This sequence comes from Cupriavidus sp. FW305-27, assembly GCF_058787995.1. Taxonomy (NCBI): domain Bacteria; kingdom Pseudomonadati; phylum Pseudomonadota; class Betaproteobacteria; order Burkholderiales; family Burkholderiaceae; genus Cupriavidus; species Cupriavidus sp. FW305-27. The sequence continues at coordinate 9,639 of NZ_JBYTAG010000115.1, read as the reverse complement.
CGAGCGCGCGATCCTGGCCAGCTTCAATGGCTTCCATGAGGACGATATCCACGCCGACCTGCCGCACGTCGCCGTGCCGGCTCTGCTGATGACCGCCGGCCGCGGCGACGTGATCCGCGAGGAAGACGTGCAGGAGATGCGCAAGCTGCTGCCCGCGCTGCTGCTTGCGCATGTCGCCAACGCCGGCCACATGATCCCGTGGGACGACGAGGCCGGCTTCTACCGCGCCTTCGGCGACTTCCTGGGTGCGGCGCTGAACTGATCAAGGAGCGAACATGCCCGTAAGCGATTACGACCTGACCGCGGCGTGGAAGCAGGTGCTGACGCTGTCGAAGCTTGAGCCGGGACAGACCGTCACCGTGCTGACCGGCGCCGCCACGCATCCGCAGACGCTGCGCACCGCGATGGTGGCGGCGGCATCGATGGGCGCCATCGTCAACCGGCTCGACCTGCCGCCTGTCAACGGCGAAAAGGCGCTCAGCCGCGACGCGCTGGCCTACCTCGGTACCACGCCGCTCACCGGCAATCCCGCCGCCATCGCTGCGCTCAAGGCGAGCGACCTGGTGCTGGACCTGATGACGCTGCTGTTCTCGCCCGAGCAGCACGAGATCCTGGCGCAAGGCACCAGGATCCTGCTGGCGGTGGAACCGCCCGAAGTGCTGGCACGGCTGGTGCCGACCGAGGCCGACCGTGCCCGCGTCAAGGCCGCGACCGCGCGGCTGGGCAAGGCGCGCGAGATGCATATCGTGTCCGACGCCGGCATGGACCTGCGCTGCCGCCTGGGCGAATTCCCGGCGATCAGCGAGTACGGCTTTGTCGACGAGCCCGGCCGCTGGGACCACTGGCCGAGCGGCTTCGTGCTGACCTGGCCGGACGAGGGCGGCACCAACGGCACCATCGTGCTGGACCGCGGCGACATCCTGCTGCCGATGAAGTCTTACATCCAGGCGCCGATCCGCATCACGGTCGAAGCCGGCTATGTGCGCCGCATCGAGGGAGGCGTGGACGCCGAACTGCTGGCCGATTACATGGCCTCGTTCAACGACCCCGAGGCCTATGCCATGTCGCATATCGGCTGGGGCCTGCAGCCGCGCGCCAGCTGGTCGGCGCTGGCGATGTACGACCGCGAGGCCACCATCGGCATGGATGCGCGTGCCTACGAGGGCAACTTCCTGTGCTCGTTCGGTCCCAACAACGAAGCCGGCGGCAGCCGCACCACGGCCTGCCATATCGATATCCCGGTGCGCCACTGCACCGTCAGCCTGGACGGCGAGCCCGTGGTGGTGCGCGGCAAGGTGATGGACGGCCACCACGCGCCGGCCGCTTCTCTCTACAAGGACGCGCGCCATGGATGACGCCGTGCAGACTTACCAGCGTCAGGGCTTCGGCGCGTCGATTCCACTGAAGGCCCCATACGGCCTGCTGATCATCGACTTCGTCAACGGCTTCGCCGACCCGGCGGTGTTTGGCGGCGGCAACATCCCCGAGGCGATCCGCAATACCCAGCCGCTGCTGCGCACCGCGCGCGAGCAGGGCTGGCCGGTGGCGCACAGCCGCATCGTGTTCGCCGACGACGACAGCGACCACAACATCTTCACGCTGAAGGTGCCGGGCATGCTGACGCTGAAGGAGGATGGCCACAACAGCAAGATCGTGCCGGAGCTGGCGCCGGCGCCGGGCGAACTGGTGGTGCGCAAGACGGTGCCGTCGGCGTTCTTCGGCACCTCGCTGGCGGCCTGGCTGACGCAGCGTGGCGTGCAGACGCTGCTGGTGGCGGGTTGCGTCACCAGCGGCTGCGTGCGCGCCAGCGTGGTTGACGCGATGTCGCTGGGCTTCCGCCCGCTGGTGGTGTCGGATTGCGTGGGCGACCGCGCGCTGGGTCCGCATGACGCCAACCTGTTCGACATGGCGCAGAAATACGCCACCGTGCTGACGCGCGACGAGGCACTGGCGCAGGTTGCCGGCGTGCGCGCCGCCGCCTGAGGCGTGGCGACGCGGCCGGGCCTGGCGTCAGCCTGCCGCCGCGCGCCGGCCGCGGGCTGGCTTGCGCGGCGCGGCCGGCGGCGCCACATCCGCATCCGGCACCGCGCCGGGCACGGCCACGGCGCGCAGCACCGTCTGCTGGATCACATCGCGCCAGTGCGCCAGCGCGGGCGGGCTCATCATGGGTTCGCCCAGGAAGGCGCTGAGCGTATGATGGTTGGAGTTGTAGAAGTAGCCAAGCGAAGCGATCACCATATAGACATCGCGCGCGCCCGCGTCGGGCCGGAACAGCCCCGCGGCTTTGCCGCGCGCGAGGATGCCGTCGAGCACCGACAGCGCGTAGCTGGAGATCTCGCGCAGCCGCACCGACTTCTTCGCGTGCTTGCCCTGGCTCATGTTCTCGCTGGTCAGGATGGCGACGAACTCCGGATGGTCGAGGTAGTACTGCCAGACGAAGTCGATCAGCTGCGACAGCGCGCGCACGGGGTCGGCGGCGTCGAGCTCATGTTCCAGCTGCTGCTCGGCTTCATTGAGCTGCAGGTAGATGGTCTCCAGTACTTCGACAAACAGCTTTTCCTTGCTGCCGAAGTAGTAATAGATCATCCGGTCGTAGGTCTTGGCCAGCGACGAGATGCGTTCGATGCGGCCCCCGTCGTAGCCGCGCTGGGCGAAGACCTTGATCGCAGCCTTCAGGATGCGGTCGCGGCTGTCCTGCGCTTGTCTGGCCCGCGTGCCGGCTGGCGCCCGCTTTGCGGTTGGCTTGGGCGCGGTCGTGATCGTCATGGTCGATGCTTGGGCTATTCCACTGTTGGCTTGCAGTATAACGGGCGCCCCGGGGCGCAGCCGGTGAAGGAGATGGCAGAACGATGACGGCAACCAACCTGCAACCCTCGGCACAGGCCGACGCCGAAACGCCGCGCACGCTGCGGCTGGCGCTGCTGCAGGCCACCGGCGTGCTGCTGGTGACGCGCGCCCCGCAGGCGGCGCCGCGGCCCGCGCCGGGCCAGCCCGGCGCGGCTTCGGACTACGTGCCGGCGCTGCCGGACATCTTCATTGCCGTGCGCGACAGCGGCGAGGTGCTGGCCTTCAACGGCCACGTCGACCTCGGCACCGGCATCCGCACGGCGCTGGCGCAGATCGTGGCGGAAGAACTCGACGTGCCGCTCGAACGCGTACGCATGGTGCTTGGCCATACCGAAGCCACCCCCAACCAGGGTCCCACTATCGCCAGCGCATCGATCCAGATTTCGGCGCTGCCGTTGCGCCGCGCCGCGGCACAGGCGCGTGCGTGGCTGCGGGCGCGTGCCGCGCAGCGGCTCGGCGTGGAGGCCGGCGGGCTGGAGGCAGAAGACGGCGTGTTCCGCGATCCCGGCACGCAGGCCAGCATCGGCTATGGCGCGCTGCTTGCCGGCGAGCACCTGGAACTGCCGCTGGCCGAAGACATACCGACCAAGCCGGTCGAGTCCTACCGCATCGTCGGCCGCGCCGCGGGCCGCGTCGATATTCCCGGCAAGGTGCGCGGCGCGCTGACCTTTGTCCACGACGTGCGCGTGCCCGGCATGCTGCATGGCCGCGTGGTGCGACCGCCGTATGCGGGGCGCGACAGCGGCGACTTTGTCGGCAACAGCCTGCTGGAAGTCGACCGCGACTCCGTGCGCGACGTGCCCGGCCTGGTCGATGTGGTGGTGCAGGGCGACTTTGTCGGCTTGGTGGCCGAGCGCGAGGAATACGCGGTCCAGGCCGCGCGCCGGCTGCGCGTGCGCTGGAAGCCGGTGCCGCCGCTGCCCGCGCTGGACGATCCGGAGCCCGCGCTGCGCGCCAATCCGGCCACGCGGCGCGAGTTGCTGTCCGACGGGGAGCCGCCGGCAAGCGGCGCCGGCACGGTCTTGCAGCGGCGCTTTGTCTGGCCGTACCAGATGCATGGCTCGATCGGCCCGTCATGCGCCGTGGCCGACTGGCATGACGATGGCCTGACGGTGTGGTCCGGCACGCAGAACCCGCATGTGCTGCGCATCGACCTGGCGAGGCTGTGCGGGCTCGGCGAAGACCGTATCGAGGTCGTGCGCATGGAGGCCGCCGGCTGCTACGGGCGCAACTGCGCCGACGATGTCTGCGCCGACGCGGCACTGCTGTCGCGCGCGGTCGGGCGGCCCGTGCGCGTGCAGCTATCGCGCGAACAGGAACACCTGTGGGAGCCCAAGGGCGCGGCCCAGCTGATGGACGTCAGCGCCACGCTGGGGCCGGACGGCGCGCTGCTTGGCTATGACTTCACCAGCCGCTATCCGTCCAACGATGCGCCCACGCTGGCGCTGGTGCTGACCGGTGCCGTGCCCAACGCGCCGCGCACGCTGGAGATGGGCGATCGCACCGCCGTGCCGCCATACGCGTATGGCGCGCGCCGCATAGGTTGCGACGACACCCCCGCGATCGTGCGCGCGTCCTGGCTGCGTGGCGTGTCGGCGCTGCCCAATGCGTTTGCGCATGAGTGCGTGATCGATGAGCTGGCGGCAGAGGCGGGTGCCGATCCCGTGGATTTCCGGTTGCGGCACCTGCCGGATGTACGTGCCGCGGCCTTGCTGCGTGCCGTGGCTGAAGCGGCTGGCTGGCAGCGGGGCGTGGCCGGATCGCGGGGCATCGCGGATGCCGAAGGCCGGCTGCGCGGCCGGGGCGTGGCCTATGCCCGCTATATCCACAGCCGTTTCCCGGGCTTCGGCGCAGCCTGGTCGGCCTGGGTGGTGGACCTGGCGGTGGATGCCGGCAGCGGCCGCATCACCATTGAGAAGGTGGTGGTCGGGCAGGATACCGGCATGATGGTCAATCCCGACGGCGTGCGCCACCAGATCCACGGCAACGTGGTGCAGACCCTCAGCCGGGTGCTGAAGGAGCAGGTGCGCTTCGATGCGGATGGGGTCGCCAGCCGCGAATGGGGCAGCTATCCGCTGCTGACCTTCCCGGAAATCCCGCCGATTGAAGTGGTGCTGATGCCGCGCCAGTCGGAGCCGCCGCTGGGCGCGGGCGAATCGGCCTCGCTGCCGGGCGCGCCGGCGCTTGCCAACGCCTTGTTCGATGCGATGGGGGTGCGGCTGCGCCGGCCGCCGTTCGTGCCCGAGACGGTGCTGGCGGCGCTGGCGGCGATGAATAGCTGACAGTTTTCTCCCCTCTCCCGCAAGCGGGAGAGGGGAGAAAACCCTCGGCGTCCGTGGACCCTAGACGCCGTTCCCCTCGTCGATCTCACTCATCTTGCGCAGCAGGTAAGTCACCGCCACACGCTCGGCCGGATTCAGGCTGCCGAAGGTCTGCTCCGAGATTTCCTTCGCAAACGGCACGGTCTCATCGATCAGTGCCAGCCCGTCGGGCGTGACCGTCACCACCACCTTGCGCCGGTCAGTGGGATCGTGCGACACCGCAATCAGCTCACGCGACTTCAGCCGGTCGATGATGCCCCGCACCGTGGCCTGGTCGATGGCGGTGGCGCGCACCACCTCGTTCATCGAACACGGCTGGCGGTCCCTGACCGCGCACAGCACCACGAACTGCGCCGCGGTCAGCTGCGAATCCGGGATGGTCTGCTGGAAGATCGCCACATGGCGCTGGTAGGCGCGCCGCAGCAGGTGGCCCACCTGCTCGGTGAAGTCGTAGTCTGCGGCGGTCTTGCCGGAAGGCGGGTCGGAGGGCTGGGGCACGAACCTGGTGCAGTGGGTAAGGTGACCCAGAGTATACCGAGGAAGGGGGCAGGAAAGGTGGCCAGGAAGGTGGCCGGAGCCGCCGAGGTGATGCCCGATGCCATTGCGTCTTTTCGAATACAATCGTCGGGTCGTTTCGCGGGGCCGACGTGCCCGCCCGCTTTCCCCTGTATTCCCCGTGCCCGCCTCCCAGAAGTCTCTCGCCGCACCTGCCGCGCTGCCGTCGCCGCAGCGCTCGGGCCTTGTCATCGCCGCCGTCGGCGCGGTGCTGTTCTCCGCCAAGGCGATCGTCGCCAAGCTGATGTACCGCTACAACGTCGATGCGGTGATGGTGATCACGCTGCGCATGCTGTTCGCGGTGCCGCTGTTCATGGCGATCGGCTGGTGGCAGTCGCGCCGGCTGGCGCCGCTGTCGTGGGCGGATCGCGGCCGCGTGGTGTTTCTCGGCTTTATCGGCTACTACCTGTCGAGCTTCCTCGATTTCATCGGCCTGCAATACATCACCGCCGGGCTGGAGCGGCTGATCCTGTTCCTGACGCCGTCGTTCGTGCTGCTGGCCACCGCGCTGGTGTTCCGCCGGCCGATCGCCATGCGCCAGTGGCTGTCGCTGCTGCTCGCCTACGCCGGCATCGTGCTGGTATTCGCGCATGACCTGGACGTCAGCGGCAGCCAGGTTTGGCTGGGCGGCGCGCTGGTGCTGGGCAGCGCCATGACCTATGGTATCTACCTGATCCTGAGCGGCGAACTGGTGCGGCGTATCGGCTCGCTGCGCCTGGTGGCGTATGCGATGTGCGTCTCGACCGCCTGCTGCGTGATCCAGTACCTGGTACTGGGCCGGCCGGTGGCGGAACTGGCGCAGCCGGCTCCGGTGATGTGGCTGTCACTCGTCAATGCGGTGTTCTGCACCGTGCTGCCGGTGTCGCTGACCATGGTGGCGGTGTCGCGTATCGGCGCGCCGATGGCGTCGCAGGCGGGCATGATCGGCCCGGTGTCGACGCTGTTCCTGGCCTTCTGGCTGCTGGGCGAGCCCGTCAGCGGCGTGCAGCTGGCCGGCAGCGCGCTGGTGATGGGCGGCATGTATTTGCTGTCGGCAAGAAAGACGTGATTCCGGGCCGGCCCCGGAGCTGGCCCCCCCAAAGACAACAGACAAAAGGAGAAAGACATGGATCTGGGACTGCGCGGCAAGCATGCGCTGGTATGCGGCGCCAGCAAGGGCCTGGGCTTTGCCTGCGCCGACGCGCTGGCGGCCGAGGGTGTTGACGTGGTGATCGTGGCGCGCGGCGCCGAGGCGCTGGAGAAGGCCGCGGCCGGCCTGCGCGCGCGCCATGGCCGCCGCGTGATCGCGGTGGCGACCGACATCACCACGCCCGAAGGCCGCAAGGCGGCGCTGGACGCCGTGGCCAAGCTGGGCGACCTCGACATCCTGGTCAACAACGCCGGCGGCCCGCCGCCGGGCAACTTCCGCGACTGGGAGCGCAGTGACTGGCTGGCCGCGCTGGACGCTAACATGCTGACCCCGATCGAGCTGATCAAGGCCACCGTCGACGGCATGATCGCGCGCAAGTGGGGCCGCATCATCAATATCACCAGCGGCGCGGTCAAGGCGCCGATCGATGTGCTGGGCCTGTCCAATGGCGCGCGCTCGGGCCTGACCGGCTTTGTCGCGGGCGTGGCGCGCGAAGTGGCGCAGCACGGCGTGACCATCAACAACCTGCTGCCGGGCCCGTTCAACACCGACCGCCTGCTCAAGACCATGGAAGGCGGCGCCAAGAAGGCTGGCCTGAGCGTCGATGAGGTGGCGCAACGCCGCGCCGCGGCGAACCCGTCGCGCCGCTTCGGCGAGCCGGCCGAGTTCGGCGCCACCTGCGCGTTCCTGTGCAGCCGCCATGCCGGCTACATCACCGGGCAGAACATCCTGCTCGATGGCGGCGCCTACCCGGGCACCTTCTGATCCCGCTGCTTTCTCCTGTTTCCTGACGTTCACCGACCCCGCAACAAGGAACCCCTGATGACTCGCCCCCGCATCGCGCTGATCGCCCACGACCACAAGAAGGACGACATCGTTGCCTTCGCCACGCGCCACCGCGCCTTCCTTTCGCAGTGCGAGCTGCTGGCCACCGGCACCACCGGCGGGCGCCTGATCGACGAGGTCGGGCTGGAGGTGACGCGCATGCTGTCGGGGCCGTGGGGCGGCGACCTGCAGATCGGCGCGCAACTGGCCGTAGGCCTGGTGCGCGCCGTGGTGTTCCTGCGCGACCCGATGACGCCGCAGCCGCATGAACCCGATATCAACGCGCTGGTGCGCGCCTGCGACGTGCACAACGTGCCCTGCGCCACCAACGTGGCCACTGCCGAGTTGTTGATCGCCGGGCTTGCCCGCGAGGTCGACGAAGCGGCGGCCAGTTGAATTCCCGATCGATGCAACACCATAGCGAAGGAGCGACACAGATGAGCAAAGCCATCCGGATCGAGCAGACCGGCGGTCCCGAAGTCATGCAGTGGGTCGATGTCGAGGTGGGCGAGCCCGGCCCCGGCCAGCTGCGCGTGCGCCATGAGGCGGTGGGCCTGAACTACATCGATGTCTATTTCCGCACCGGGCTGTACAAGCAGCCGCTGCCGGGCGGGCTGGGCATGGAAGGCGCCGGCGTGGTCGAAGCGGTGGGCGAGGGCGTGCGCCACGTCGCCGTGGGCGACCGCGTGGCCTACGCTGGCCGACCCACCGGCGCCTACGCGCAGGTGCGGGTGATGCCGGCCGATATCGTGGTGCGGCTGCCCGATGCGATCCCGTTCGACACCGCCGCGGCGATGATGCTGCAGGGCCTGACGGCGCAGTACCTGATCCGCGACAGCTACAAGGTGCAGCCGGGCGACACGGTGCTGCTGCATGCCGCCGCCGGCGGCGTCGGCCTGATTGCGAGTCAGTGGCTCAAGGCGCTCGGCGTGACCGTGATCGGCACCGTCGGCAGCGACGCGAAGGCCGAACTGGCGCGCGCCAACGGCTGCGCCCACACCATCGTCTACACGCGTGAGTCGTTCGTGGAGCGGGTCAGGGAGATCACCAACGGCAAGGGGGTGCCGGCGGTCTATGACTCGATCGGCAAGGACACCTTCCAGGGCTCGCTCGACTGCCTGGCGCCGCGCGGCACCATGGTCAGCTTCGGCAACGCCTCGGGCCCGGTGCCGCCGTTCGACCTGTCGGTGCTGGGCAACAAGGGCTCGCTGCGGCTGACGCGGCCGACGCTGATGACCTACGTGGTGCACCGCGAACTGCTGGAGCCGATGGTGGCCGACCTGTTCGACGCCGTGGCCACCGGCAAGGTGAAGATCGACGTCCGCCAGCGCTACGCGCTGTCTGAGGTGGCGCAAGCGCATCGCGACCTGGAAGCGCGCAAGACCACGGGCTCGACCATCCTGCTGCCGAACTGAGCAACAGCCAGGCAGGCAAGCAAAAGCCCCGGGGCGGCAGGCGCTGCCCCGGGGCTTTGGCTTTGAGCGATGCCGTCAGTGCGGCCGGACCGTGGTGGCGGTGGCGCGCGTCTGCGCCTGGCGCAGGATATGCGGCGGCAGGCGCTTCAGGATCAGGTGCACCGCCAGCGGAATCAGCACCACGTCATCGACAATGCCCAGGCCCGCGACCACGTCGGGGACCAGGTCGATCGGCGAGATTGCGTAGAGCAGCAGCCCGATGGCGGCGGGCTTGAGCCAGGGCGGCGCGTCCGGATGGCGCAGCGCGTACCAGAACAGGCGCCCGTCGCGGCGAACCAGCGTCCACAGGGCCGAAAATCGCTTCCACATGAGAGGCCTCCTTCACATTGCGGGCGCCGGTTACTGGCGCATGCACAGATAGCTTGGGCCGTTATCGGCGGCTTCAAGTTCCGCAAGGTATGGGCGGTGCGGGGAGGGTGCCCGGAACGGGCGGCAGGGCGGGGAATTGTGGCGATTCCGCCCCCGCGCGGTGGAGGCGGGCGCCGGG
>NZ_JBYTAG010000114.1:0-13059 GCF_058787995.1 Cupriavidus sp. FW305-27 | reverse complement strand
GATCTCGGTGGTCTTGATGCCGCGCTGGGACTCGGCGCCGGACACATCCCGATGCGCGTTCACCACGCCGATCGAACCGACTTGCGTGGTGCTGTCAGCCACGTACACCGCCTGGGCGGCGCTGCCGATCCAGTAGGCGGCGCTGGCCATGGTGCCGTCGGCGAGCGCAATCACCGGCTTGATCGCACCGATCTCGCGCACGATGTCGGCCAGCTGCTGCGTGCCGGCCACGGTGCCGCCGGGCGAGTCCACGTGCAGCAGGATCGCGCTGACCTGACGATTGGCCGCCGCGGCGCGCAGGTCCCGAGCAATCAGATCGCTCGAGGCGCCACCGGAGATGTCGCTGAACAGATTCGCGCGCTGCGCGATGGTGCCCATGATCGGCACAATCGCCACGCCGTTGACGATCTCGTAGTCCTGCGGCGCACTGCCCAGCGGCTTGCCGATGCTGGCCTCGATCGCCCTCAGGTCGGCCGCCTCGCCCAGCATGTGCCGCTCATAGGCGTTGGCGATCGCCACCAGCTTGTCGGGAAGGATGGCCCAGGCGCCCGTGACCACATCTAGTAGTCGGTTCATCGTCGCTCCAGAAAAGCGGAACCCGCCACGCGGGCGGGTTCGGATTGTCATTGGTCGTTGGTGTTATCGGGCGGGTCCGGCGGATCCGGCGGTGCGGCGGCCTGCCCGGCCGGCGCGCTCAGCAAGCCGTCGCGCTGGCGGGCCTCCTGCTCGCGCGCCTGCTGGGCGTGGTTGTCCTCCCAGTTGCTGCCGTCATAGGCCATGGTTTCCTTGGCCAGCGTCGTGCGCCCGATCTGCAGGTTTTTCTCCGACGCCTGCGCCTCCTTGAGCGGATCGATCGCGCCCGGCGCATCGCCCACCCACTGGCAACCGAGCCAGGCGCGGCGAATCAGCGGGTGCTCGAAGTAGCCCGGCGCAGACAAGTAGCCGTTGGCGACCGCCTCATCGATGACCAGCTCATACACCGGCTGGCAAAAGTTGGTGGCCAGCCAGAAGCGGCGCATCTTGAAGAAGCGCCACGCGTCCAGGATTGCCGCCCGCGCCGCGGTGTAGCTCGAGGTGTAGTGCTTGATCAGCACCTCGAAGGGCAGCTCCAGCGCAACCCCGATCTGGCGCAGGATCGACTGCACGAACGGGTCGAAGAGTGCGTTGGGCCGGCCCGGGTTGATCACCTCGACGCTGTCGCCGGGCGCGCCCTGGATCACCGCACCCTTGCCGAGCTTGTAATCCGGGCTGTCAGTCTCTTCCGGCACGATCGCGTCGCCGCCCTCGGTCTTGATGAAGACCGTGAACATGCCCGACACCACCGCGGCGGCGAGTTCGGCATCGGTGTAGGTGCCGAGCTGGCGCAGCGGATCGATCACCGGCGCCAGGTACGGCTCGCCGCGCGTCATGCCGACGCGCCGCCGCTCGAACAGGTGCAGCACGTTGCGCCGTCCGGAACCGCTGCCGAAGGCATCGCGCCGGTCCCACACGCGCTTGCCGCCAGCAGCACCGAGCGCGCCCGGGTGCTTACGCAGAAAATGGTACGCGACCGCTGCGCCCACATCGTCGAGCTCGACGCCGCCGGCAAACTGGTCGTCGTCGCGCCGCCCCTGCGGGTTGCAGCAGCGATCGGCCTCGATCAGCTGCAGGCGCGTGCGGTAGCGCGTGCGGTGGCGCTCGAGCATCGGCGTGAGCACGAAGATGTCGCCGTTCTCTGCGGTCGAGCGATACACCAGCTGCTGCAGCTCGTAGAACGTCTGCGTGAGCGCCGCGTCGCATTCCTTGCTCTCGGCCCACAGCGCAAACTCGCGCTGCGCCTGCCGCTGCCAGGCCGTCGCTTCTTCCGGCGTGAGCCCGAGCATCTCGCTGTCGATGGCGGGCTGCGGCGCGAGGCCGGTGCCGACCACGTTGGTGACCACAGTGTTGATCGCACCGCGCGCGAGCGGGTTATTGCGCGCCAGGTCGCGGCTGCGGTTGCGCAGCACGGCCAGCTGCGGGATCAGATCCGCGTCGGCCGAGCCGCCGAACGCAAACCAGTTCTTGAGCGAGCGCTTGATGGTCGAGCCGCCGTCATAGGCGCCGGAATAGGCCTGCACCGTTCGCGCATGCACGCGCCGGTTGCCGGCCGCCGGGCTGAAGTAGTTGACGACGCGGTCGACCATCGTCAACCGTGGGATGGGCTTGGTGACCTTCATTCCGCCACCCCGTAGCCGATCGTCATGCGGCGGCCACCGCGGCGGGCCATGCGCAGCTTGCCTTCCCAGTAGTCGATCTGCTGGCGGATCTCCGCGGCATCAACGCGGGTGAAGCTGCGCGTGCCAATGGTGTAGGCCTGGTTTTTCGCCACGGCACTGCTGGCGGCCAGCCAGAGATCGAGCTGCTGCTGGGCTTGTTCGGCTGTGATCATGAATCAAATCTCCACGCCGCCCGAGACGGTGCCATAGCGGCGCCGGCGTCGGGGTGGCAGGTTGGGTGAATCGACGGCCGCAGCCGGCAGGACCGGCGGCGGCTCGGCCTCCTCGTCTTGCGTTTCGGTCGCCTCCTCGTCGGGCTCGGCCGGCATGTCCTTGATCTTGATCATCGGATCGTCGACCAGGTCAGTTGTCGGCTCAGGCTCGTCGAACAGGCCGCCCTGCGACAGACGTGCCTCCAGGATCGACCAGTCGCGCTCCTGCATCAGGTGCACCTTGGCCGCGCGCGAAGCGTGCAGCGCGTAGACCTCGCAGTCCAGCACCTCGTTGCGCTTTCCAACCTTCTTCTGCCAGACGCGGATCACGTGGCCGTTCTGCTGGCGCACCGGCGCCTTGACCTCGGCCAGGAGCTGCTCGAAGTAGTCCGCGATCACGTTCTTGTAGACGTGAAAGCGGCCCGGCCCCCTGCCCTCCAGGCTGACGCGGCCGCGCTCGCCGATCAGCAGGTCCTTGGACCGCCCGACACCGACCATGAACACCGACACGCCATAGCGCGCCGCCTTGGTGTTCTTCTTGTTGGTCTCCAGCACCGGGCCAGGCTTGCGGAAGATCTCCGCATCGGGGCTGCGCGCGCCCTTGATCGCCATAACGTGCGGCACGCCGCAGCCCTGGCGCGATCGCACGTATTTGTAGACCGCGTCGGAGGTGTTGCCGTCCGAGCTGTCGATCGACACCGCACTGATTCCCAGCGCAATGCCGCGCGCGTGGCGGTACTTGCCGAAGATCAGCTTGTCGAGCTGATTCCAGCAGTCATCGCCGATCAGGCCGGCCCGCCCATACAGGCGCTCATACAGCACCAGCCAGGTCTCTTCGCCGCGGCCCCAGGCGCGGATGATCACCTCGAGGCGATCCGGCTGCACGTCGACGCCGACCGTCAGCAGCAGGCCACCCTCGGACACCGTGCGCGGCAGGTAGTCCTTGGCGCGCTCGGCCAACTCTTCCGGCTTGGCCTGGTCGCCCTTGAAGCTGTAGGCCTCGCCCTTGGAGCTGTTGGTGAAAGCGACCAGCTTGCTTTCATCGCCCATCGCCAGGTGATGCAGCGCGGTCAGCCAGTTCTCCATCAACGTCGGCATGGTCGAGCCCGGAAACGGGCTGTACAGCTCGTTGATGAAGTAGCCGGCGATGCCATTGAAGGGCGCGGTCGCCATCCAGCGGCCGCTCCGCACGTTGCGGCGCTTCTCCGCGTCGTTCCACAGGCCGCCGCAATGCGGGCAGACGTAGTAGGCCTTCTCCGGGACCTTGTTGCCGAAGATCGGATGCGACGCGTCCGGACCTTCGGGGCACTTCAGGTTGTCGAAGCTGAGGGCATGCTCCTCGCCGCAGTGGTGGCACGGCACCATGCCGACGCGCTTGTCCGACAGCTCCATCTCGGCCGCGATCGTCGACGTGCCTTCGACCGTCGGCGTGCCGCCGATCACGATCTTGACGCGCGAGCGCCGGAAAGTCTTGGTCCGTTCCTTGGCCAGCTTGATCGAGTCGCCCTGGCCGCGCAGGTTCAGGTTGCAGTCGTCAGGCTCCTCGATGAAGATCCGCGGAATCGGGCTCGACTTCACCGAGCTGGGCGAGTTGGAGCCGACCAGCTTCAGGAAGCCGCCGCGGAAGCGCTTGAACAGCATGCGCTGCTGCGCCTTGCGGCTGCGCAGATCCACCGCCTGGCGCAGCCGCGGCGTGGCGGTGACCATCGGCTCGAACTTCTCGGCCATGTATTCCTTGGCCGCGCCCTCTTTCGGGAACAGGCCGAGGATCGGCGACGGGTCCAGGTCGATCCACTTGCCCAGCACGTTGCCGAGCACGCCCGAGGTCCAGGCGACCTGCGCCGACTTCTGGCAGCACACCTCGATCACGGTCGGGTCATCGAGCGCCTCGAGCGGGTTGCCCGGCCAGCACAGATATGGCGTCACCTCCGGGTCGTACTTGCCGGCGCGGTCGGCCTCGATCGACGACAGGAAGCGGAACTTGCGCGCCCACTCCAGCGCGTTCATGCGCGGCGGCAGCGCCCAACGCGCGACAGCGGAGCGCAGCGTGCGCTTAGCCGTCATCGTCATCCTCTTCATCGTCGCCGGCATCGTCAGGATGCTCAGCGTCGGGATCTCCATCATCGTCCTCGCTCAGGTGCTGGAGCTTGCCCAGGCACTCCTCAATGAAAGGCAGCACCAGCGCCTCGTCGACCTCGACGCTGTGCTTCTCGAATATGGCGTCGGCGATCTTGCCGGGCAGCAGCAGCAGCTCGGTCTTGGCGGCCTCGACGTGATCGCCCCACAGGCGCTCGAACGTGACGGCCGGCGCCAGCATGTCGAGCTTCTCGCCGATGCGGATCTCGACCTCGATCTTGCGGGCGCGATCGAGCTCATCCTTGGGGCTCGACAGGCCTGCGCGATGCAGCTCACGCTGCGTTAGCCAGGTGATCACAGCGCTGGTGTCGTACTCGTTGCCGCGGCCGCGCTGGCCAGCCAGCTTCACTGGCATGCCCTCGTCTTTCTGCCAGCGAATCAGCGTCTGTACGGCGAAGCCGGTGATCTCTGCCAGCTCCTGCAGGTTGACCGTCTTGCCCATCGGATCTCCAACTAACTAACCCTTGCGCCCCCTTTATCTAGAAACGAAACGCGGATCGAATTACCCCCATCAGGCGGTTTCCGGAAGGACCCGGCCGGCCCCGGGGCAGGCCGGGCCGAGGGCGTCGTCCGCTGCACTTTTCGTCAGCGTCGCGCCGTGGCCTCGGCCAGGTCGGCCGCGGCGCGCAGATTCGGCACGAGATTGGTGCTGGCCACCTCGCCGACCAGGTCAAAGAACGGGAAGCGCTCGGCGTACTGCGGCGGGTCGATGAATAGCAGCACCGGCATGGCCGCGCCCCGCTGCAGGTGGCCGATGCGCGCACGCTCGGCCGTGCTGTACGCGTCCTTACGGTAGATGCCGGCGGGCAGCTTGCCGTCGGGCTGGCTGAGCGCGAAGTACGAAAAGCCGCGCAGCCCCTTGGACGGCCGCCCCTTGGCCAGGCTGTCGCGGCGCTTGTCCGTCATGTTGGCTCGATAGCCCTGCTCGCCGAACGCGCGGAAGTACGACAACAGTTGCACGATCTGGCCGCGGTTCAAGTTGCCGAAGGCATCGAGCTGCGCCGCCTTGCCTGGCACGGTGGCCTTGCCGGCGGGCAGAATGCCGGCGGACTGCAGCGAGCGCTCGTAGCGCTTCAGGCGCCGCTCGCCCCCGTAGACCTCGGGCAACAGGTACTTCTCGGCCGGCGTGCCCTTGCCCGCGTCGCTCTTGACCCAGACGCGCGCCTCGAGGGTCTGCTTGGTGGCCGAGCGAATGTAGATCGCATTGAGCGTATAGCGCGTGGGCCGGTCGAAGCGCTTGCCCATCTCTTCGACCAGGCGCTGCTTGGCATCGAGCGCCGTCTGCGTCAGGCCCTTGGCCACCGCGAACGGGAACTGCCGGCCGAGCTGGTCTTCCATCAGCCGCAGGAACGGGCCGATGTTGGTGGAAGCCGTCACATTCGCCATGGCCACTCCGAATCAGGAAAAAAACAGGCCGGCGCGAACGGGAAGAACGCGCTGGCCTATCGAAAAGGGCACGCACTTGCGAGCCCCAGGGAGAAGAAAATCGGGCCGATGCGTAGCGGCGCACCGGCCCGACGAAACCCTGCCAGCCATCCCCATAGCCAGGCAGAGAGGAGACACGGTTCAAGCGCCGAATGAGCCCGCGTCCGCCGCACACCCACACTCGTCGCAGTGACTGGCCAGCAGCATCGCCGCCGGCAGCATCGACATGCCCTCTTCGAGACCACGCAAGTGGGACGCGGACGCACCCGGCGCCAGGCGCGACGACGCCGGCGCACGACGCGGGACCGATACGGCAGCCAGCAACAGCGCGCGCGAGGCGATCACGTCAGGACTGCGCCCTGCCACCAGGGTCGGCGCCATCACCGGCATGCGGATCGGCGGCAACGGATCGCTCCGCTTGCTCCGCCACCATGCGATCAGACTGCGGAATCCCTTCATGTCGCCGCCTCCGTTGGGCGCGCGTGGCGCCGGTGTCCAGTAGTTCGCGCGTCATGATCGAGCCCACGGCCCACCCAAGCATCCAGAAGTAGTTCATGACGCGCTCCGGAAAGCAAAAAGCCCGACGCGGAGGACCGAGCCGGGCTTTCATCTTCACTGCACGCACCGAGCGCACAGCGTAGCGGAAATCTACTGATTCACTGCACGGATTGCAAGAGCAGGTGAAAGGGTGGTGTCTTAACATGCTGATTCTCAAGGCAATATTTCACCATCACATGCAGCGTCTTTTTCATGTGGTACGCCTGGCGCTCGCTGACCTTCACGCGCTTGGCCACCAGGTCCGCCGGCAGCTGGTCGACATAGAAGCCCATAGCCACCTTGCGCATGTCCAGGGGCAGCTTCAGCACGGCCTTGTGCGTGCGCTCGCACTCATCCTCGAAGGTGGCCACGAACGGGCGCACCGGCACCGTGCGCGCCTCGTCGATCGTCAGGCTGCTTTCCCCGTAGCCGCGCCCGCCATTCCCCTTGTGCAGCCAGGCTGCCCAGGAGCGCAGTCGATCCTTGACCCAGTCATTGC
Organism: Cupriavidus sp. FW305-27; assembly: GCF_058787995.1. Taxonomy (NCBI): domain Bacteria; kingdom Pseudomonadati; phylum Pseudomonadota; class Betaproteobacteria; order Burkholderiales; family Burkholderiaceae; genus Cupriavidus; species Cupriavidus sp. FW305-27. The sequence continues at coordinate 6,016 of NZ_JBYTAG010000114.1, read as the reverse complement.
TCGCCATGCTCACCTCCGTTTCCCGACGATGGCCCGGGCCGACGCGATCCCGCGTTCAGCCACCGAGGCCGTTGCCGGCAGGTTTTCGACTTCGGGAATGCCCGGGATCGGCGGCAGGTGCTCGCGCCGCGCGACTTCCCACAGGCCTGTCCAACGCGCCGCTGCCACCGACCAGGTGCCCGGCCGGATCTCGCCCACGCCATAGCGCACGGCAGTCCAGAACACCGCGCGATCGCTCCACTGGTCGCGCCGCTCAGCGCGCAGGGGCAGTTGCTCAGCCGCCTCGGCATAGGCCTGCTCGGCGCCCATCAGGCCCGCGCTCATGCCTGACGGCGACGCTCACTCGCCGCATCGAGGTCCCGCTTCCACTGCAACAGGCTGCCAGGCGCCACGGCCTCGCCCTGCAGGCGCGCCGCATGGGCAGCTTCTGCCGCGGCCAGGTTGGCCAAGCGCATGCGCTCCCGCTCCCGCGCCTCGGCAACCCCATCGGCATGAACCGACGTCCAGGCTTCACCCAACTTTTTCACATTTCGCAATAATCCGTTGAAGTATGGCCACGGCTTCTTTGCAACGCCGGCCATTGTGGCGCCATGCCATTCGTCCAAAACACGCTGGCGGAACGATTCGGGTACCTCGGCCAGCCTTCGTGCAATGTAGGCCCGCTGAGGGTCCGTGATACCCGTCGGCCAGTGCAGATGCACCTCCCACGAAACGTCCGGCTTCGCCCCCTCATCTGATCGCCCGGCCGGAGGCCGCTCCCCACCGAGCAGCAGCTGCTCGTGGAGTTCCTCTGAGAGCTGCTGGCTGCCGTCATCGGTCGGTGTTTCGTCGATTTGGGGGTTGTCATCCTCCGGCGCCGCAGGCGCGGGAGGGTCGATTGATCCATCCTTCTCGGGCCGCAGGCCTGAGGAGGTAGGAGGAGGAGGGTTTAAGGTGTTACCGGACGCCGGATGTGTGGCGGCCTCGGCGTTTTCGCCCGTTGTGGACAAGTGCCGTGAAGCCTTTGCCGGCTTGGTCTTTGTGGGCTTCGCCAACTGTATCGACTTCGTATCGGCCTGCTTTTGGTCGCAGTTATCCCTATCAGCGAGGGGGCAGACAAACACCAGGTCATACGGGCCGCCCAACTTGCGCAGCAGGCCGAGCTGCTGCAGGCGCGTCAGCATGCGCTGGAGCTTGGACTTGTCGTGAGCAAGGAACCGCACGCCAGACCGCGCCGCGCGCTCTGTCCACTCCTTCAGCGCCTGGTAGGAGATGCGCACGCCTGGGCGCCGGCCCACCACGCCCGTCTTGAAATCCATCCGGGGCCGCAGGGCACCCACATAGAGCTGGAACAGGTCCGCGCCCTCACCCATCAGCGCGTCGAGCTCTGCGTCATTGATACGGAATGCGGGCATCAGACCAGCTCCTCGCGACGAGGATCGAGGAGCTGCCACACGTGGCCATGCTCCCACTGGCGATAGTGGCCGCTATACGGGGGAAACGGATTGGCGTCGGCGCGCTCGCCCTTCACGGCAGCCCTCTGCCCTGCTTCACGCAGCGATTCGATCGATTGGACGGGTAGATCCATGGAAGTCCTTATGGCCGCAGTGCGGCGGCCTCACAGAGAACATCGAAGGTGGCCACGAATGCGGCCGGGTTGTCAGGGCCACACTCGGCGCGATACACCTGCGTGGCGTTGATTACTTCCGCGCGGTAAGCGGCGCGCGCTGTCGCATCGGTAAGCGAGGCCCAGCGCTCGCAGCAGATCTCCGCGAGTGCGGACATCTGCCCGGCCGCCGCGAAGATCCAGACCACGTCGCACAACGGCCAAAAGCCCAGCAGGTGCTGGGCAAAGGCGCGCAGGCCACGCATCCCCTTGTCGGGCGCCAACCGGCAGGCGTGATGCCAAGCGCAGCACAACTGATAGGGCCTGGCGCATGAAAAGCCGAGCGACTCCCGCATTGATTTGCAGCAGAACATGTCCGGCCGGAAGCGGATCTCCGTTTTCACGCGGCGAGCACCTGGTCAAACGCGCACAGGTCTTCCCAGACATGCCCGAGGTCAGCACTGCCGTCATAGGTGGCGACCATGTGCTGCAATGCCTTTTCGACGCGCAATTGGGCCGCGTAGTCCGCATGCTTCACGCTGACCAGGCGAAACACACGGCCCTTGCCATGCTTGATGGCAAAGACCCCGAACGGCTCGCCGCCCGCCAGGATGCGCTTCTTGACGCGGGCAAAGACCGATTTCAGTTCGCGCGCCGTCAATGGCTTGCGCCGGCGGAGGATGGATTTTGGGCGTACGCGACCCGCCGGCGCCGCGCTGGCGCCGGGCATCAGATTGATTCGAGTCATATGCGGCGCTGGCTCGCGAGAGTTTCGTCTGGGACAGTCATCGACTCGACCGACTCCCGCAGCATCGTCACCATCGTCAGCACGTGCTGGATCTCGGGCAGAACCTTGGCTGCCTCACAGCGCGTGATCTTGCCGTCGGCCGCCGCCTGGGCGAATTCAGCCATCATTTCGCCGAACTCGCGCGCTGCCTCGCCCGCCTGGCGCATGGCCACCGCCATGCTGGCGCTCACGGGCTCTACCTGCGGCAACGGGATCACCACCATGCCGTGTCGCCAGCAGAGCGCGCGCAGCGGAACCTGCCAGCCGTCAAGCCTGGCCTCTTCGCAGAGCTCCAGGATCAGCGAGTATTCCTCGAAATTGAGGTGATGCGTATCGATCCCAGGACGCAATTTGTTGCGCAACACATTGGGGTACATCTGCCGCCCCAAGCGGCGCCCCATGGCCAGCGCGAGGCCATCAATCGTGCCGGGATACCGACTCGCGAGGCTGTAGAGCGCCTCATGCTGATTGATGTCGTTATCGGTCTTAACAGGAACCACGGTAAACCCCCGGAATACAGCCGTTCTTTCCTAGCGCACGGCCTGTTAATCTTCGTCTCAACGCAGCACTTGACCGCGAGCTCAGGGAGAAATCTGTGTTCCAACCCAAGCCGAAATTTCTTCGCCGTTTGAGTCCAGCCGAGAGGCGGCGAAGTACCCCTCGTCGGAAGAATTGGCGACCGCCCCAGAATCAGGTATGACTCGTTGCCTCCGGCCCCAGACAACTCACGCCTGAAGGGGCCCCACTTTGGAGCATCGAATTGAAGATCATTGTTGACTTGGTTGAGAACCAAGTGGCTTACCCCGATTTTGAGTGGCCGGCATGGGCGCCTCCACCGTCGATTGGAGATTCCGTCCTAGCTCATCGCGATGGCAAGCCATTCTTTTTTGATGTGAAAAAGCGGATAGTGACACTGGGGGTACAGCCGGAGACTGGAGAGCCTTCAGTCCGTTACTCATTGATAGTTGAACTAGTGAAGTAACGTCGAGCTGGCGCACATCGGCGCGCACGACTTCCCAGCCGGCCGTCGCAATCCCCGGGAATGGCTCGAGGAGAATCACTACTCGGGTCGACACTTGCTTCCCAATGCCGACATGGACGTTGCCATCCTCCTCACGATGGAAAGAAATCGCCTTTTCGTCGGCGGGACTTGTCTGAAGCTCCGCCATCGTTTGTGCGGCCCGGGTGGCGTCACTGGCAGTAGCGGCGGATGCTTCCCGACGAGGCGAAGCGGGCGCGATCAGCCAAAGCACCAGGCGGGCGTAGAGGTTCTTGATCATGGGATTCCTGCTCGTACGTTTTGATGGGCTGCGCACAGTTTCACGGGCCTACGTTCAGGCAGAGTTCGGGCCAGATGAGGTGCCAATCTTCGGGACGCATCGCCTTCCTGGCCACACGTCCTTCGGTGGCCAGTTCTAACCCCGTGCAGTTCTTCGGCGACGGCATGCGTCCGGAATAGCGGTGTCGCCACTGTCTAATCTGCGCATCACTTTCGATGGCGTAGCCGAAGGCGTTCATCCGCCGCCGGAGTTCTCCAACGGTCAACGAGCCAGTCGACGAGAGATATTCATCAAGATGCATGCGTCACATGCTAATAGCATTTGCTACGCAACGCAAGTAGCCAATGCTAGCGTAGCACGCGCTACGCTTTCGGGATGCACAAAATGACCGAAACCCGGACTGCCCGACTGAAGGCAGCTATTGAGAAGCTCTGCGACGGCAACGCAAATGAGTTCGGCCGACGTCTTGGCTACAAAGATGGGGCCTTCATTCGCCAGATGATTGCAGGAAACCGGCCGATCACGGAAAAGACGGTCATCGCCATTGAAGCGCTGCCGGGCCTGCGTGGCTGGTTCTCTGAGGCAACATTCGACGAGAACGTTTCCCCGGCCCCGATCGGAACCCGCGCTATCCCTCTAATCAACTACGTTCAAGCTGGTCAGCTGACCGACATCGGTGCGGCTTTCACCGGCGAAGCAATGGAATACCTGCTTACTGATTTACGCTTATCCGACCACGCATTTGCACTCGAAATTGAAGGTGACTCAATGCTGCCGGAATTCCGTGCAGGCGATCGCGTCATCATTGACCAGGAGGTAGCCCCAGCTCCCGGGGACTTCGTGGCGGCACGCAATGGCAGCGAACAAGCCACATTCAAGAAGTACCGGCCGCGCGGCATTAATGAAAGCGGAGAAGAGGTTTTTGAACTGGTTCCACTCAATGACGACTATCCAACCCTGTATAGCAACCGCGAGCGGCTTAGCATCATTGGAACGATGATCGAGCATCGTCGCTATCGCAGGCGCTAACGCTTCACCGGCCCCCCCCTACCTGAGCCGCCCTCTAGGCGGCTCTTTCTTTTGCAACGCGCCTCAGAGGCTCGTGCGTAGCGTTTGCTATTGCATATATGCGTAGCGTTTGCTATCTTTCCTCGCATACCAACCCTCTTGGAGTGCGCGGATGCCTCGCAAGCAACTTTTCCTCGGCTGGATCGCTTACCTTGTCCTCTTTGGCTGGGCCTTCTTCGCCCACGCCTGCGCCGTTGAATCCGACCTCCAGGTAGCGCCCGCCACCGCCTCTGCGCGCCAAGTGTGAGGTAGGCCATGCATCTCCGATTTGACCACCAAGGCAAGGCCAAGCCCAACAGCTTCGTCGTCATCGACGATTTCGGGACGGAGCACAACGCCCTAGATGCCTATCTCGTCAGCGGCCTCGACCCTGCCCAGCGCAAACGCCTCGCCTTCCGCTTCAGCGAAGACCACGACCCCGATGTCAGCCGCGCGCAACTGACCCGCCCCGACCACTACTCCGCCCGCGAGTCCGCCGCTTTCGCCAGCCCGATCGGCATGAGTATCGAAGCGGAAATCCGCATTGATTTCGAGTTGCACCCGGCATGGGACGAACAGCGGTTCTTGCCGCTATGGACACAGGCCGAAGGCGCCCAGATCCGCATCACCCACGCCGGCATCAACGAATGGGAATGGAGCCCCACGTCGACATCGATCGCACAGAAGGCTCTCGAAGCCTTCTGCTGGGCCTACGTCGACATGGAAAAGGCTCGAGAGGCAGCCGGCCGCACCGGACTAGTGGAGGCCAGGCAATGATGCGTCCTATCTATGTCGATCTCCCAACGGTGGCTTCCATCGTTGCGCTCTCGATCACCAGCGTGCAAAAGCTCGTCCGCGAAGAGCAGTTCCCGAAGCCGCGCGCCGTTTCGAGCCGTCGGGTTGCCTGGCTCGTTCGCGAGGTGGAGGAATGGGCCGAGGCCCGCCCTATCTCGGAGTTGCCGCCGCCACCCAACACGTCGAGGAGGAAGCCGCAATGATCGCGTTCCGCATCGTCCTCGACGGCCGTCGCGCCTATGTCGGCCTGTTCCGCTGCGCCTTCGACGCGATCGAAGACGGGTTCAATCGCGGCGCGCGCACGGTAGCTGCCAAGCGCATCACGCCACGGGGCTGAAATGAGCCGGCGCCGCGCCCGCTACACGTTTGCCGACCTGGTCGAAGGCTTCCGCCTGATGAACGGGTCGGGGAACGCTGAGCTGCGCGTCCGCGAATGGCGCGTGGCCATGCAGGTGCGCGCGTTTCTCGACGCCCAGCGCAAGACTCAGGCGCGCCGCCACCCTCCCCGCCCTCGCTTCGACC